>NZ_JBZYWK010000004.1:0-265774 GCF_059115385.1 Occallatibacter sp. FHG110214_02
GCGCCGAGGTTAACTGGATGCCCTCGCTTGCCGCGGAAGAGGAAGCCGAGCCGAGCTGGTTGATCGAGTTATCAATCGTCACTCGCTGCTGCGAAACCCAGTTCAACGCGGAATTCAGCGTTGCAGTATCGGCTGAAGCCTGAGTTTCATTCAGTGGAGTAGTCGAAGTCACGCTGGAGTAATCCGCAATCAGCGCATCCAGCGCACCAAAAACACTCACAGCGGCGTTGCCGTTGCCATTGAATATCTGTGCCCCCGGCACATTCAACTGGATCTTCTGGTTATTCGGCGTCACCAGCGAGTTCACCGTCGCATCCCCATCATAAGTCGAGGAGGAGTAAGGAGCCGTCGAAGTCAAACTGCCGCCAAAAATATACTGCCCCTGGTAGCTGGTGTTCGCCAACTGCATCACTTCTCCGCGAATTCCCTGCAGTTCGCTGGCAATCGAGTTCACCTGGCTCGCATTCAACGTGCCGTTATTCGCGCTTGTCGCCAGGGAGATTGCCTGCGTCAGCTGAGCAATCACGGACCCAAGCGCACTGTCGGCCACCTGCAACTGACCCGTAACCTGGTTTGCGGAACTCGTGAAAGAGTCATCCTGTTGAATCTGGTTCAGCAGCAGAACATTCTCACCCGCCGCCACTGGGTCCGTACCGACCGAAGTAACACGTACGCCACTCGACAGCTCCGAGGAGTATTGCTGTTCATTGGCCTGCGCATTATCAAGCGCACTCACCAGGTTGGTAGTGTAACTGGGATCAACCCGCATTGCTTTCGTCTCCCTTTGTCGTTGAATAATGCGTTAAGCGACTGCCGTCTGTTCTCCAAGGTTCAGAGCAGAGGCCATCACAGAATTCATAATCGTGAAGAACTGCCCTGCGGCCTGGTAGCTTCGCTCAAGATTGGTCAGCGATGCCGCCTCGTCATTCAGATTCACCTGCGAAAGCGAGTTGCGCTGCGTTGTAAGCTGCGTCAGCGAAGCCTGCTGCGCAGTGTTCTCCGTCTGTACCTCGGTAATCGTTGAACCAAGTGCCGTCACAAGATCGGAGTAATAGTTATTCGGCGGCAAACCATTCGGCAACGTACTAGCCTGCGAAGCGATTCCCGCCAGCAGCACAGCATTCGAGTTGTCACCGGACTTAGCCGCAGCTCCACCGGCTGCCGCAGCCACGCCATTCGGGTCCGTCATTGCCACAGACATGCCTTGCGCGCTGCCACTCACCTCCGCAGGCTCAGCAAAAATGTCTGCGCCCGCATTGCCGTTAAAATCCGTGCCCGCATTGTTCTGCGCATTTACAGAAGTAGAGATGTAGTAAGCAAGATTATCGAGCGCCGACATAACTGTCGGAATATCACTATCCCGCGCTGTCAGATAGCCGCCCAGCTCACCACCACCGCCGGCAAGCTCGCTCGTAACGTCCGTGGAGCCCGAAAAAAAGTGCGTCACTCCATTCACCTTGCCCGTAGTCAGCGGAAAACTCTGATTCTTGGCAACAAGAACCTGCCCCGAAGCCGTCGTAACGGTAATTCCGTTGGCTTCCGTGGTGATTTGGTTGATGCCAATCAACTGAGAAAGCTGGTTCAAGTCATACTGACGCTGGTCTTCCAACGTCCCTGCATCACCATTCGGCGACGTGGATTGAATCTGCTGGTTTAGTTGCGCAATCGCCGATGTAAGCGAGTTAACCTGCGTAGCGACAGAGGCCGCCTCCTGGTCAATCGCCGACTGCTGGCCGGCAAGCGCATTTGCCGTGTTGGACATATCGCCGGAAAGAATCTTGCCGTCAGACAGAACCGCCTGTCGCAGCGCATTGCTTGTAGGGTCCCCTTCGAGCGAGGAGAACGCATCGAAGAAGTTCGTGATATCCGTGCCGATATCGCCGCCCGTCGTCGCAGAGCTTGATCCCGAATTGGGCGTGAAAAGCGTCTCCAGCGTCTGCAGCGCATTCAGGCGCGCTGTAGAGGAAGAAACCATCTGCTGCTGCTGGTCAATACGGCCTTCCAGCACGCGGTCACGCACAGAGCTTGCGCCCGTCTCGGTCACGCCATCACCATAGGCCACGCCGTTAATCGTCACCGGGGAGTTCTCTTGAAACGTAGCCCGCTCTTCCGTGTATCCATCGGTGTTTGCATTCGCCACGTTGCCTGAAGCTATGCTTAGCGCTGCCTGATCCGCATCAAGCGCCCCGGAAATAATGCTGAATGCCGTGCTGATTGTACCCATCAATCCTCTCCGGTATGGCCCATAAGAGCCAGGTTGCGTTGCCTAGTACTCCAACTGCTCTTCACGCATTCCGTGAAGCCGCTTCATCACGTCCAGGTTGGCACGCGTTGACTGCAGAACACGGGTAAAGACAACAAACTCACCCGCAGCCTCCCGTGTCTGCCTTGCCAGTTCCACCTGCCCCTGCGTGCTGCTCTCCCCCTTACGCAACTCCTGATTCCAGTTGCGGTTCAGAGCCCTGCAGCACTGCGCAAGCTCTTCAAGCCGTTCCGCGTCCAACCGTGCCAGCGCCTCCGATGCCTCACGAACCAATTGCTTCAGCTCAGACTTGCCCTGCTGCTTCCCTGCTACGCTCATCCTTGGCCCCATCTCCACTAGTTCTTATCGCCCGGCCTGCTCACTCAGCATGATTCCAACCGCACTTGCCGCCACCACATTCGCAGGAATCTGGTAAGTCCCCGACGCAAGCGCGGAACGAATCGCCGACACCTTGTCATCACGCACGCCCGCATCGCTCGCGGCCTGCGCCATCTTGCCTCCTGCGAAACTTAACGTAGCCCAGTCTCCATCAAGACCGGAATCTCCAGCACTCTCACTCGAACGCGAACTCTTCCCGTAAGAAGACAAAGAAGCGGCTTCCGTAACACCAAGAATCGAGGTCAGCCCCTCTGCACCGCTCTTTAAATTGCTGCGTATCTCCACAGAACTACCTCCCTATACAGTTATCGGTGAGTCATCTCAATTACGTCAGTCACGGTAAAGAAGTAACGGAAGATTTCATTCGTGCTTTCCCATTTGCACGCGATAATTCCACTTTGGAATTCGCAGAAACAGAAACGCCTCCTTGCCTCTGCGCCAACTGCCCAAGAATCCTGTCAGCAATCCCGAAGCCGCCCTGCTCGCTCAATGCGCGCGCCAAAGCTTCCGAAGCAAACTCTCCAAGAGCCCCATTAGACCCCGCATCGTCATCCTCGCCATCATCGCCGGGGGCGGCGTTACTGGTAAGAGGCTTCATCAGCTCTTTCATCAACTGCGCCTCAAACTCGTGCGCGGCGTTGACCAGCTTGGGATTGCCGGATGCTTGTGTACTGGCTGCAAGCTGCATTGCGGAAGATATCGTAAGAGACATCAGAGCACCTCCAGGTCTGCTTCAAGAGCACCCGCTTCTTTCATTGCCTGCAGAATCGAAATCACATCTCGTGCGCCCGCGCCCGTCCGTTGCAACTCCTGCACAAGATCCTCGACGGTCGCTCCTTGCTTCAGTTCGATGCGATTGACAGGCTGATCCTGTGCCTGCACCGTTGTCTGGTTCACCACCTGTGTTGTCCCATTGCTGAATGGGCCGGGCTGCGAAACCATCGGCTCCGAAATAATATTCACCGCCAGCCCACCGTGCAGAATCGAGACAGGCTGCAAGCGCACCATGCCTCCAATCACGACAGTTCCTGTTCTTTCATTCACCACAACCTTGGCGCGCGGCGAGACACTAACCTGTACTCCTTCCACCACGTCGAGCAGCGCCGCACGGTCTTCGGAAGACTTTGGCATAATCTCAACCCGCCGGCTGTCTACTGCATGCGCACGAGTATCTCCAAGAGCCTTGTTGATAGCTCCCGCCATGCTTTCGGCAGTATGAAAGTCTGCGTCGTTCAGCACCACATTCAACGTCTTGAGCTGGCTAAGGTCAAAAGGCACCGCACGTTCGACGAGCGCCCCCGACGGAATACGTGCCGTCGTGGGATGATTCATTTGTCGCACATTGCCTGCTGCCGCAACCGCATACCCGCCCAGCACAAGCGCCCCCTGCGCCTGCGCATAAATTTGCCCATCCGGTCCATAGAGCGGCGTCATCAGCAACACGCCGCCCTCCAGGGAACGCGCATCTCCCGCAGAAGAAACGGTCGCGTCAATCTTCGCTCCAGAGCGGCTGAATGGCGGCAGCGTCGCCACGACAAAAACCGCAGCCATGTTGCGAATCTGCATATTCTGCGCAGACTGCGTGCCACCCGACTGCGGCACTGTAACGCCCATCTTCTCCAAAGCCGAGATGAGTGTCTGTGCAGGAAAGACAGTCTGCTGCGAGTCTCCCGTGCCGCGCAGCCCAACCACAAGCCCGTAGCCAACAAGCTGGTTATCGCGAATGCCCTCAATGGAAGCAATATCCTTCACGCGCGTCTGCTGTGAGTATGTGTGTTTCCATCCAGTCATTGTTGTCATGCAGAGCATCACGACAAGAATGAGTTTGTAGAGACCTTTCCAATTCCTCAAGCAATTCATCTGTTCTCCGCACCTAGAACACCAGCAGTTTTTCCAGCCATCGCGTCAGCGGATTCTGCCTGTATGTTGAGTCGTTGATGATGCCCTTGCCCGTAACCTCAAGTTCGAGATCGGTCATAGCCGTTGAAAGAACTTCGTTCTGCGCGCTTACATCCTCAGGACGTACCAGCCCGCGCAGCTTGATAAGTTGTGTCTGCTGCGAGAAGGTCAGTTCCCGCGTCGCCTGCACCACCAGCATTCCGTTCGGCAGCACATCCACCACCTCGGCGCCAAAGGTTGTTACCAAGCTGGAATTAGTCGTGCTCTGCCCCTGCGCGGTAAGTCCAGATGAAGCATTCATCCCGACAAGGTTCTGCAACGAATTGCTGGCTTTGAGAGCGCCAAAGAGAGAAGTAAGCCCAGAGTTCGCATTGGAAGCACGTGAGTTCTTCACCTGTCCATCTGTGGAGGCGGCCAGGCTTTCGGTCACGATAATTGAAACCACATCATGCAAACGATAAGCCTTGACGTCCGTTCCCAGCCTCACCAGTTGCCCTGTTGGAATCCAGATCGACCCCGGTTCCCGCACTTCCGCAGCCTGCTGCGCATGAACGCGCTGTACATAGGCCTTGAGTGCAGTCTCCGGAGGCGTATCCTTTGCTCCCTGCGGCTGCTTCTTTTTTAGAAAATTGGCCCCGGCGCTATAAGATGGTGCCGCCGCAGTCAGTAAGCAACCAAGAATCATCAGCCGGCAACAAGTTTTCCATGGAGTATTCATCGCTCTGCCTCCGTTGCCCTTCCCTTCGTCACCAGTCCGGCAACCGTTGTTGTCATTGCCGATGCCGTAACAACAGCACCGCCAATCACCATGCGCACCTGCAGGCTTTCTCCTTTTGCCGCAGATGTGAGTGCAATGGCAGCCAGTCGTGCATCTGCAACAGCCGAGTGCTCTTCGACAACAATCCTGTCTCCCGCATGAATCAACAGCTTTCTGTCGGCAGGGCTGAAATTGTTCCCATTCCCCGGTACAACAAGCACCCAACGCGCCGGTCCGCCGGGATGAACATCATCACGCATCAACGCCCACACAGCTCCCGTCGATGGATCATGAATTTCGCCCGCAACAAGCGCCGCCTGCTGCCCTGCAACTGACAGCACAGCCAACAGGCAGAATGCCGCCGCCTTCCATGATTGCTTCAAGAACTCGATACCGTTCTTCATGGCCTGCTTTCGCTTATCGCGTCATGTTGTTAACCTGCGAATACATATCATCCGCAGCCTTGATGACCTTCGAGTTCGACTCGTAGGCACGCTGCGCCAGCACCATCTGCACAAACTCTGTGACCACATCCACATTGGAGTTTTCAAGATATCCCTGCTGCAGTGTGCCTACGCCCTCCGCACCGCCCGGATTGCCAAGCACAGGATCTCCTGAGCTGAGCGTAGCCGTAAGCAAGTTGCTGCCCATGTTTTCAAGCCCACCAGGATTGGGAAAAGTTGCAAGCTGAATCTGTCCCAACTGCGAAGGATTCTGCTGCCCGGGTAGCGTCGCATTCACCACGCCATATTGCGTAACCGTTACCGCCGTTGCACTTGGAGGAATCGTGATTTGCGGTACAAGCGGATCACCGTCCGTAGTCACAATTGTTCCCTGGCTATTGAGATGAAACTGCCCGGCGCGCGTATAGGCAATCGTGCCATCAGGACGCTGTACCTGAAAGAAGCCTTGGCCCTCAATCGCCATATCGAGCGGATTATCCGTCTCGTTCAAAGAGCCCTGCGAGTTAATCACCTCTGTCGCAGCCGACTTGGTACCAAGGCCAATCTGCAGGCCAGCGGAGACAGTTGACTGGCTCTGCGCCGCGCCCGGCGTCACAAGATTCTGATACACCATATCCTGAAACTGAAGACGCATCTGGCGGAATCCCGTTGTGCCCGAGTTGGCAAGATTGTTCGCGATCGTATCCAGATTCATCTGCTGCGCGCTCATGCCGCTTGCCGCCGTGTAAAGTGCTCGAATCATTGCTCTCCCTTTCGATGGCAGTGAACCTTGAACCGCTCAGGAGTCCTTGTTACTGCCTGCTATGTTCATTTGCATTAAGGCCAGCTACGGCCCGCAACCAAAGCCCCTCTTACACCTTCGGAAGGTCTTCCGTTGCAAACTTGTTGAAATCAACATGGAAGGTAGTCAGAGCCTTTTGCATCATCTCGGCCTGTCTCTGCACAACTATCAGGTCCAGCGTTCCCTGAATCACATCCTGATTGGCAGCCTCGATAGCTCCCTGATGCACGGAAGCATCTCCTGCAAGCTGAGGCTTAACTGTCTGAGGTGCAATGTAACGGTTCGTTCCCTCCGCCTTCAGTTGCGTACCTGCAGGAAAGGAAAAGACGCCCACTGTCGCCACAACTCCTCCCGCAACAGAGACAGCGCCATTGGAACCAATCGACACCTGCCCCGGAGGAAGCGTGATGGGTTTACCGTTAACATCTAAAACCGTCTCACCACGTCCCGTTACAAGCGCACCTTTGGCTGTGCGATGAAAGCTTCCGTCACGAGTGAAGCGAACACCGTTCGCAGTTTGAATCTCAAAGAATCCCTGACCTTCGATGGCGAGATCGAGTGGGTTGCCGGTCTGGCTGATTGCCCCTTGCCCCATGTTCAACACATCGCCACCCAGCAATCCAAAATTGTTAACCGTGTGACCGAGCTGGGAATCAACGGCATCCTGCCCCAGCAAGACCGAACGGAAATACTCACGCTCTGCGCGATAGCCCGGCGTCTGCGCATTCGCCAAATTACCTGCTGCGGTATCAAGCGCCTGCGTCCTGGCTACGAGACCAGTCAACGCTGCATAGTAACCACTCCCCATGCGAGTTCTCCCCTCGCTAAGGGGATGTGCAAATAGAGAACCGAAAGACACGGAGAAAGATTAGAGAGGAATCATAATTTCAAAAAAGACTCCGGCATGTGTGAGGGCATGCCGGAGGAAAGGAATAAAGTCGAAATCTATTTCAGGCCATCGCAAATAATTGTTACGTCAAAGTATTCCGTATCCAGACGATAAAAATGCTGTACGCGAAACTCGGGAGCCTGAACGTGAATGTCATAGTCGCATCCCGTAATGACTGCGGGAACGGAAAGCCCGCAATTTCCTGCGAGGTTCGGAACACGTCCTTTCCATGTTCCCGCGAGCATATTACATATCTCTCCGTATGCATCTTTCACGGTGTCATCCAGCTCGGTAAATTCCATCCCTGTCATTCTTCCGGTAATCTGCAATGCCGTCGCCGCATCCGAATGAAAGACGCAAGCACCGCTCAGTAGCCCTCCAAAACCCACAACAGCCGTTACTGACTCTGGATGATTACCAGCCGCGCCTTTTTCTACCTGCTCACAAGAAGCTCCAAACATTGTCTGGAATACTTCCTTCACACTAATATCCAAATTTCGCGGATCGGAAATCAGATCCACCGATTCACGCAATGAAACGGCCATCGCACATTACCCTTTCCATGCACTTATTTTGTATTCATCCCGCTTGAACTGTTTACGTCCCCAGGCAACGCGCAGATTTTCATCCCTCAATATTTATGCAACGCGAATCAAAGGCAGAACCCGTTCCTTCACCTGCTCCGCCGTAAACGGCTTGCGAATATAGCCGACTGCGCCTGCCAGAATTGTCTGCTTCACGTGTTCTTCACTTGACTCGGTCGTAATCATAATGACCGGCACGCCCGGAGCCAGGTTTTGTGCTTTCAGTTGGCGCAAAAACTCCAACCCATCCATCACCGGCATATTGATATCGGAAAGAATGATGTCTACCTTCGATTTTTTAAGCACGTCAAGCGCTTCACTGCCGCTCGACGCCTCATGCACAACCAGGGAATCATCGAGCCCTGCCTGCCGAAGAGCCCGCTCCACAATCTTCCTCATTACAGAAGAATCATCCACAATCAAGGTGCTAATCTCACTCATGCCTTTCCAGTCCCCTTCTCTATTTCCCCTATCGGCCTATCTCGTGAGTACTTGAACATGCTTTTGTTTAGACCGAAAATGGCCTATCTGCCAATCGTGCAGATCACATCCTGAATATCGCCGGTTTTCAAAGCTTCGGTTTCCTTGGACTGATGAAGCATGCGCAACCAGAGGAACTCATGAACGCGGACGAGACGGGACTCTGCTGGCTTTGCCTTTTCAATGGCTCTTGTCAAAACCCGCGTCAAGGTCTCTTCATTCACAGCTTCAACGAGTTCCACCGCGGGATACTGTACGCGCAACGCTCGTTCATGGTATCGACTGAACTGAGAATCCGTCACGACCCCACATTCCGTGCGGATGCCAGTCATACGCTCGACAGAGCGAGCCAGGACTGGATCTAAAGTATCTTCAAACCCAAGATAAAGAACCTTACCAGCCGCCAGCCTAAACGGCACCACGCCAAAAGCGTCCACGAATAGACGTGGCATGAACAATGCAAGCGGCGCGGTTGAGCGAAGCGACTGCGATCTGAGAACCGGGCAACTCCATTGCAGCGCTAATGCTCGTGCCACCAGTTCTTCGCTAATACCATACTGCTTTACCAGCCATTTCCCTAAGTGGCCATCACCGTGCTTGCGTTGCATCTCAAGTGCGCCACGTAATTGCTCCCCCGTAATCCATCCCTGCTCCAGCATCAGCAAACCAAGCGGTAACCTGTGCCGATGCGCAGGCCGCGCATCCGTGCGACCTTTGTTCTCGCGCAAAACAGCGAGGCGGACGAGGTCTGCCATACAACCTTCAGAACAGGTCCATCCCTCTTCAAAAACAGGAACCGTCCGATTACGCCACACTTGCATCCAGCCGGTGCGGCAAGCAGGGTTGGTGCAGGTCTCAAGCCAGCGATTACGTTTCGGCTCAGGTTTAACACTCCTTGCTTCGGGAGCTTCCCGTGCCAGTGCCTGCCTCAAAACCGTCGCAATCATATCCGCGTTAGGAGCATTTCGCTTACTTAAAACAGGCATCGGATTGTCTCCAGACGCAGCCGAGGCTCCGCCACTTCGGTTACTCGCAGTCCGAAATTCCCATTCACCAGCACCACATCTCCACGAGCCACAATTTTGTCTGCAACAATCAAATCCACTGGATCATTCACATGGCGGTCCAGTTGCACCACATCCCCAGGGCCAAGCTCCAGCAACTCTCCCAGAGGAATCTCGCGGCTGCCAAAACGAAGAGTCACCTCAAGCTCTACATCCATCAGTAGCTCAACTCTTGTGCGACTGGGTCCAGAAGCTGCTGCCGTGTCTGTCTTTTTTGTTACTGGTTGAGATTTCTCCTTAGCTGTCGCTTCTACTTGCTTTGGTGCACTTACTTCATTCCGTACCAGAATCGTCCAGGAGCCATTCGCAGTCTTCAGTTGGAAAGCCTGGGAGATCTTATTTTCCGCAGTAATTTCATCTACTTTCTCAACGATCAGCTTCAGCCCTGTCTTGGCCAGCATCTCGCCGGCTGCCGATTCAGCAACCTCGCGCAGCAGTTCACTCCACGCAGCCTTCTGATCCACCCCTTCGCCCATCAGGGATGTATCTAACAGGCCTGCATCGAGCACTACCGCAAAGCGTCCTTCTTGCTCACCGCGGATCGTAACAGCAAAACCAAATGAGCCAGCAGTCAGGGGTTTGGGCAGGGACTCCAGAAATTCAGGTTCGCCCGCCAATGCCTGTGGCAACAATGCCGCGGCAGCTTTCTTCCAGCAATCCAGATACGTCATTGTCATCCGAGTTCTACCTCCATTCGGCTATCGATGCGCGCCGCACGCTGTGTGTCCTTACGAATCGCCTCTGCCCGCGCCAACACCTGCCCGCCTACCCGCCATTCTGGTAACGTGCTGGCCGGAATATTCAGTGGTATGAGTGTTCCCGGCTCCATGGTTTCTATCCGGTGGAGCGGCACCCGCACAGAAGGAAGTTGCAATGAAGCGCCAAAATGAATCTTCTGCGCAGTGGACTCCATGCGAGCCCGCACTTCAGGGGCATGACGGCGTGAACGGCCCCAGTCCGAAGTCAACCTCCGCAAGACCGTATTAGCTACGACCGCGGGGAAGGCCAGATTAAGCAGACCTGAGTTATGAGGCATGCGAATTTCAAAGCTCAGGCAGAGAATCTTTTCCGTCACCGGCATAATGCGCGCCGCCTGAGTTTGCATTTGCCGCCGCTCAAAATTAAAGCTCAACCCCACAGGCTGCCAGGCCATGCTCAGTTCGCGGCAGATAATCTCCACCACACTCGCGAGAATCGATTCTTCGATGTCTGTCAATTCACGCAACAGTCCTTCTTTCCCTTCACCACCGAGTAACAGGTCCACTATCGGGGGAACCAGTGACATTTCCATCTGCAACACGGAAAGAACCCCTAAAGGCTCCAGGCGCACCGCAGCCATGTAGTTAATTTCCGGCACGCGAAGCAGGAAGTCATTGAAAGGAATCTGTTCGGCTGACACAAGATTGACGTGGAACTTAGTGCGAAGCCACGCTGCAAGATTATGCGTAAGATTGCGAGCAAAGAGATCATTCAGCATACTGATTGCACGCAACTGATCCCCGGAGATTTGCCCAGCAGTTGCAAAGCTATATGGAACCACCTTGGCTTTTATCTCCGACTGAGTCACGGTACTTGAATCGTCCGCAGACTGAGCCTGCGTGCGCGCAGCCTCAAAGAGTGCATCGATCTCATCCTGCTTGAGCATCTTTTCCATCGTCCGCTACTCCTTTCTGTTATTCTTTTTCGCTCGCGTAAAAACGCCCTTCGAAGCCAGATCCTTGAGCGCTGCACGGAGCCTCGTTACTGCCGAGGCATGCACTTGAGAGATGCGCGACTCAACCACCCCGAGAGCTAATCCGATTTCACGCATCGTCATCTCTTCGTAGTAGTAAAGAGTCATCACGAGGCGCTCCCTGTCAGGCAACTTGGCAATCGCTTCTGCCAGGCGCTCCTCCAGCTCTCCGCGTAGACAATGAAAGAGAGGATCGTCTTCAGGCTTTCCTGGTACATACGCCAGTTCCTCGTCTCCTGAGTCTTCATTGCGTTCCACATGTAACGTGCCAATCTCCAGGCCTTTCAGATCCCCAAGCAACTGCTGGTAATCCTCCAGCGAGAGCACCATCTCGTCAGCCACTTCGCTCTCAGAAGGCGGTCGCCCTAACCGCGCCGTCAACACTCGAATTGCTTCTTCTACAGCACGGCCCTTGCGTCTCAGCTCGCGTGGACTCCAGTCAAGCGTCCGCAAGCTATCCAGAATGGCGCCTCGAATACGAAACTGCGCATAGCTTCGGAACTGAACCTTCTTTTCCGGATCGAACTTCGCAAAGGCATCCATTAGTCCCACAACACCAGCGGAGATCAAGTCTTCAATATCCACGTGCTGCGGAAGTCGCTCATGGATGCGCCGTGCCAGAAATCTGACAATTGGCAAATGCTCCAGCAATACGCGTTCCTGCTCCGGTGTTATCCCTGCGCCTCCCGAGTCGGCCACAGGATACTTGCCCACAGATACTTCGTGTGCTTGCCCCTTGCGGTCCTCTGTCGCTCCCGCTGTCTCGAGCATTTCCCTCCCTCGCATTCCTGTTCCCGCTGACATGTTTGTTTTTATGCTTACCGCACAGTTCCAACCGGTCTTAGCCGCACTTCCGGAGGAATCTCAGCCGCGGCCACGACCGGAAGCCGTGGAAAAAGTGGCGCAAGCCATCTGCGAACGTAATAACGTGCCGGACTCGGACATAGAAGCACTGGAGGGGCCGAAGGTGAGGATGCTGCAATGAGCGATTTCACAGAATCCGCCAATCGCCTCACCAAGGGGGTTCCCGCTGAAACCATCACTGGCATCCTGCCGTGCATCTCAGGAGATAAGGCTGCAAGGATCTCATCCTCGATTGCTCCATCCAGCAGGAGAACAGGTAGTTGTCCATCAGAGTCGAGCAGTGGTTGAACCAGGCGTCTGCCCATCTTTTGCCGTGCTGCTTCTACAAGGGCTTCCGTGCTCTTATTTACCGGAGCCATCTCTATCAACGCTTCAAGTATGGATCCAAGATCACGAATCGAGACACGCTCCCGCAAAAGCTGTTCGAGCACGCGCCCCACTTCGCCAAGTGTAAGAAGCTTTGGAACCAGCTCTTCCATCAACCGCGGATGAGAATCGTTGAGCGAATCCATCAACCGTTTGATTTCGGCGCGGCTTAACAACTCCCACGCGTGCTGACGAATCAGTTCGCCCAGATGCGTTGTGATAACGGTGGTTGCATTGACCACCGAATATCCGGAGGCGATTGCCTGTTCTTCCAGTTGTGGAGCAATCCATATTGCCGGCACTCCAAAGGCGGGCTCTTTGGCCTCTCTTCCAGGGAGCGGTCTGCGGTGTGGGTCGCCGGAGACCGCCAGCAACTGTGTCCCTTCTGTCTGCCAGCGGCCAATCTCAAGGCCACGCAGGGAAAACACATATTCTCGCGGCTTGAGCCTCAGGTTGTCTGAGATGTGCACCGGAGGAATCAGAAAACCCAACTCCGTTGACAGGTGCTTGCGTAGTAAGCGTATGCGATGCAGCAGTTGTCCACCCTGCTTTTCATCTACGAAAGGAATCAACTGAAAACCAATTTCAAGCGTAAGATCTTCAAGCTTGAGCAGAGACACCAGGTCCTGTGACTGTGCCTGGCTCCCCGTCTTTTTGGCCGCTACTCCCTGTTCCGCCACTGGAGCCGCAGATCTCGTCGCAATTGTCCGCCCAATCACCAGCATTCCCAGCGAGACCAGAAGAAAGGCAATCTTGGGAAGTCCGGGAATCAGGCACAGAGCCGCCGTAACAATGCTGGCAAGATAAAGTGTCGATGGCTTTGCCAAAAGCTGTTCACGAATCTCGCCGCCCAACATGCCGGCAGAATTAGCCCGGGTCAGAACAATACCGCCTGCCACCGAAACCAGCAAAGACGGAATCATCGTCACCAACCCATCGCCCACGGTGAGAATCGTATAAGTCTTGACAGCATCCGTAAGGCTGACACCTTGCTGCAATGTGCCGATCAAGAGGCCTGCGATGATATTGATGGCTGTAATCAGAATGGTGGCCAGCGAATCACGTTGATTAAATCGCGCTGCGCCATCCATAGCGCCATAAAATTCAGCCTCGCGCGCAACGGCCTGCCGGCGACGGCGGGCTTCCGCCTCATCAATCAAACCGGCATTCATGTCAGCGTCAATCGCCATCTGCTTGCCAGGAAGTGCGTCGAGTGTAAAACGCGCCGTGACTTCCGCCGTGCGAACCGCGCCATGCGAGACAACCAGGAACTGGATTGCAATTAATGCAAGGAAGAGAACGAAGCCGACAACGTAATTACCGCCGACAACAAACTGACCGAAGGCCTGAATAACATTTCCAGCCGCAGCCGTCCCTTCTGAGCCATGCAACAGGATTCGCCTGCTCGACGCAATGTTAAGCGAAAGCCGAAAGAGAGTAAGCAGGAGGAGAAGTGTTGGAAAGACGCTCAGCTCAACAGCGCGACGAATCTGTACAGCCGAAAGAAAAACGATCATCGACGCAGCCATAGAGAGCGCCAGCAGCATATCAAGAACAAAAGCCGGCAGCGGAACAAGCATGACAAAGATCACGCTGATAGCCGCCATAGGGAGCAGGTAGTCTTTGAACCGGCCCAGAAATGCAGTTATATTGCTTCCCATTGGCATGGCATTCTGTTGCGGCTGGGCAAGTGCAGTCGTGCTCACTGGGCACCTCCTGAAATGGAACGGTTTGTTGTACGAGCATCCTGTGCGGCACGTGCCTGCCGTTCCGCACGCTCTCGCAGTTCGGCTTCTACTCGTTGGCGATACAGATAAGCAAGAATGGTGGCCACCGCCGCATACAGGTCCACGGGAATGGCCTGGCCGACTTCCACCGAGCGGTAGAGCGAACGGGCCAGGGGCGGATTTTCAATTACCGGAACCCCTGCCCAGCGCGCCTCTGCTTTAATCTCCTCGGCAAGCAGGTTTCTTCCTTTGGCCAGCACCTTTGGCGCATCCATCGCTCCAAAATCAAACCCAAGGGCCACGGCGTAGTGAGTTGGATTGGTCAACACCACTGCTGCTTTGGCTACATCTTCCTTCACCTTTTTGCGGCGCATCTGCCGCTGTAGACTGCGAATGCGGCTACGCACCTGGGGCGAGCCTTCCGCCTCCTTATGCTCCTCACGCAACTCCTGCTTACTCATACGCAGGCGCTGCTCGCGGCTCTGCCACTCCACGGCATAGTCAACCGCCGCCCATCCGAAGAGAAGCCAGGCCGCCATCAACAACAATCCATACACATCCTGTCCCACCATCTCGATGCGGCCCGTCGAAAATGGTGGAACCTGCGCCTCGTGCATCATGCGCTGCATGGCAAAGACAGTTAAAAGCGCAGCAGGGATAAGAGATTTGCCTAGCCGTGCGGCAGCGCGCATGGAAAAAAGCCCCTTGGCATTGGAAACCGGATTCAGCCTCTCCGGCTTGAAGCTCAACGCATTCGGATGCACTTGCACGCCGCCCGTTTGCAACATGGCAACGCCCAACGCGGCAATTGCTACGGCAGCCATGAGCATTCCAACCGGATTCAGCACTTCGAGAGACAGCGCGCGAATGGATTTCATAGTCGGCTGGATTTCTGCCTGCTCCCAGTGCGGCGCGCTGCCCAGGGAAAGAAATGCGGCAAAAATACCTTTCCATGCCTCCATCGAACGCATGCCCATTACGCCAAGCATCATCGCGCCAGCCAGTGTTCCTGCCGCCGCAGTCAGCTCGCGACTGTGCAGGATATCGCCCTGCTCACGCGCTTTTTCTCTGCGTCGTTGTGTTGCCTGTTCTGTACGATCACCGGCCATCTCTATCCTCTCCCGCCATGTGCTGTCACGGACCCTGCAAGGAGGGACTGCGCATAATCGAGTAATCCGACAAAGTGCATCTCAATAAATCTTGGCCAAACAGCAAGTGAGCCGATAAGTACGACAAAACCCACAAGCGTCTTCACGGGAACCGTCAGGGAGGTGACCGGCAACTGTGGACTCAACTTACCCAGGAGCGCGATCGCAACCTCCACCAGCATTGTTGCGGCCATCACAGGTGCAGCCAGTTCAACAGCTGCCAGAAAGATGCCGCTTGCTGTTCGCACTAATCCTTGCGCGCTCGCCTGCGAGAGCACGAAGCCGCCGAGTGGTACAGCATGAAAGCTACGAATCATGGAAGAAAGGAGAATTTGATCCAGCCCCGAAGTAATCACTACGAATGTGCCCAAGACCTGGAAGAGATCGCCAAGCAGCGGCGTCTGAATGGGCGAGGTGGGATCAATCAGATTCACGAGCGAGAAGCTTAGCTGTGCGCCCATAATCTGCCCTGCGAAAACCAGCATTTCGTTGAGCAATGCCAGCGTGAGTCCATACAAAATCCCCACGCCAACTTCACCCAGTAACCCCTCATAACTGATTTCGATGTGCGCGTTCGGCAGGGCTGCAACCAAAGGAGCCAACAGATAAGAGACCGCAAGAACAAATACTGCCTTGGTACGTACTGGGAGCGCATTCGACGAGAAGAATGGAGCAAATGCAACCATGCCGCTCACCCGTACACCGGCAAGTGTCAACGCGCTCAAGAAATGGCCCCAATCTGTCAAAAGATAGCTCCTGACTTTTCGCTCAATGCTCTGGCAGTACACCTGTGTCATCTATCGAACGGAACGCTGCTTTATCCCACGTAACGATGAAAATCGACCATCAATGTCTTCGTGTATGTCACAAGCCGCTCAAGAAACCACGGCATGCCTACAAGAAGAATCAGTGTCACAGCAAACAAACGCGGAACAGATGTTAGCGACTGATCTTGCAAACTGGTCAGCGTCTGAACCAGGCTAAGAAGAAAGCTCAGCAGAGCCGCTGCAATCAGCAGGGGAGCCGCCAAAATCATTGCCTCCCGCAGCAGATGCCGCATCAATTCCGCAACCATGTCGGGTGTCATCTCTCGTTCTCCTCTAAAAACTCTTCAGCAACGAGCCAGCAAGCAGGTTCCACCCGTCCACCATGACGAAGAGCAGAATCTTGAGCGGCGTTGAGACCACAACAGGCGGCAACTGGAACATGCCGATCGAAGTGGTAATTGCGGCTGTCACCATGTCAATCAAAAGGAACGGCAGAAAGAGAACTGCGCCAATCGCAAACCCTGCTTTAAGCTCCGAGAGAATGTACGCCGGAATCACCACGCGCATTGGAAGGTCCTCCGGTTTGTTGGGCCGGCCTACCTGTCCTGCTGCTGTGAAGAGCGCAAGATCTTTCTCTCGCGCATAGTGCAGCATGAAATGCTTTATCGGCTGTGCTCCCCGGTCAATAGCATCAAGGCCTGTTATCTGCCCTTGTCGATAAGGCTCCACGGCCTGCTGATCGACCTGCATGAGCACCGGCGTCATAAGGAACCAGGTCATCATCAACCCCAGCCCCAGCAACGTGGGATTGGAAGGCGCAGTCTGTGTTCCCAATGCCTGGCGCAGAAAATGAAAGACCACAAGCAGCCGCACCATCGGCGTCATGGCCATCAGGATGGCGGGCAGCAGCGTAATCAGCGTCAGAACAAAAACAATGGTCCACGGCGCGGAGTCTGAAGGATGCAGCTTCGCGTTGAGGTCAGGAATGAGCGGAGCAGCCTGTGCGACGCCCGCAGCGAGAAGCGCTACCATGAGGCCCTCACTCTTCCATTCCACGGTTTCGCGATCCGGCTTCCTGCCAATGGATAAAACGAGGACGCTCCATCCGCGGAACTGGCGATCAAAAACCGCTTGCCCTCAACCTCTACCAGTGACAACGTCTGTTTGGGTGCAAGACTGATACGCTCCACGAGAGCAAGGCGCGGTTCTGCTCTTCTTGCGCCTCGCAACTTTCCGAGCAGCCAATGAGCCAGACCTGCAGGCTCTGCGCCGCTCCCTGCTTTCCTCACACGATGCAAATTCACACTCTGCTCCGTTTTTCTCCTGCTCTTATATGGCAGGGATTGTCAGACGGGTCAGGACAGCCAGTTTCGAACGGGCTGTTTACGTCAAACGCGTCAGCCGTACCGCCAACTGCGTATCCACAACTTCAAACTCACTCCATGCCAACTGCACATCCGCGCTTGATACCGGCACATCCTCACCGGGCTCCCACTGGGACTCGACGACGGCCCCGGTAGCCAGCGCTACGAGGTTGCGTACGCGGAAATCACGAATCGGAATGCCAACGTCAAGCTGCACGGGAAGCCTTGCCTCTACTCCCTGACGCTCAATCAGTCCCTGATCGATCAGCGCATCGACAGCCTCGGAGGATGCAACCAGCGCATTCTCTTCTTCCATAGCTGCCGAAGTTTCGCTGCCTGATTCTGAACTGCCCTCACCCGCGAGAACATCCTGGGCGCGCCCGGTGGGCTCTTCCGGTCCCATGACCGAGCGCACGCCCGCGCTCAATGCCGCAATATCTGGGGAAACTGCCTGCGAACTCTGTGGGAGTGCCGATGTCACAGCAACCGGAGTCGCCGGGGCGGGATTGACGGGATTCGTATTGGTTGGAGTAGCCACGCCTGAGAGATTTGCAAGAGGGTGACCAGTTGCGAGACAGAAAGATTAGAAAGGACTCATAAATGCGGGACCCGCTTCGCTGTTACACTGGTAATTGCATCCCTGTTGCCGCTTTCCTGTCGTGCAAGGGTTCGAGCTGAGGTTCAAAAACATGTCTGAAAAGAACGGAAATAAGGCTTTTACTTCGACCAGTCTCCGCCTGAAGGTTGGCTTGGCGGAAATGCTGAAGGGTGGCGTCATTATGGACGTCATGAACGTGGAGCAGGCGCGCATTGCGGAAGAGGCAGGCGCAACTTCGGTCATGGCGCTCGAACGCGTGCCCGCAATGATTCGTGCCGAGGGCGGCGTAGCCCGCATGGCGAATCCCAAGCTCATCAAGGAAATCATCGGCGCCGTCTCCATCCCCGTGATGGCGAAGGCCCGCATCGGCCACTTCGCCGAAGCGCAGGTGCTGCAGGAGCTGGGTGTGGACTTCATCGACGAGAGCGAAGTTCTGACGCCCGCCGACGAGACCCACCACATCGACAAGCATGCCTTCAAGACTCCCTTTGTCTGCGGCGCGCGCAATCTCGGCGAAGCTCTTCGCCGCATCGCCGAAGGTGCCGCGATGATTCGCACCAAGGGCGAAGCCGGTACAGGCGACGTGGTGCACGCGGTTCAGCACATGCGCCAGATCGTGAAGGAGATGAAGGCCCTCACCGTTCTCAGCGAGCAGGAACTGTACCACGCGGCCAAGGAGCACCAGGCTCCCTACGAACTGATTCGCATGGTGGCGCAGACGGGCAAGCTTCCCGTGCCGAACTTCTCAGCGGGCGGCATTGCCACCCCCGCGGATGCGGCTCTGATGATGCAGTTGGGCGCGGAGGCCATCTTCGTTGGTTCGGGCATCTTTATGAAGGAGCGCGCCACGCCGCTCGACGTAGAGAACGACCCGAAGGAGCGCGCAGAAGCTGTCTCCCGCGCCAAGGCGATTGTAGTAGCGACAACGCACTACAACGATGCGAAGGTTGTAGCCGAAGTCAGCGAGCAGGTTACCGGCACCATGAAGGGACTCGCTGCAGCAGCGCTTGAGGAAGCTCAGCTTCTCCAGACCCGCGGCTGGTAAGACTGGCCAGTTCGATTGCAGTTCCGGGGACGCATTGCGTCCCCGGTTTGTTTTTGTGCATTCTTAAGGTACGAGGTCCAAATTGACAGACGAAACAAAGAGGCCGCGCATTGGCGTGCTGGCCATCCAGGGAGACTATGCCGCACACGCATCTGCACTGGCCGAAGCCGGTGCAGATGCGGTTGAGATCCGGAAGCCGGAGGAGCTTGCAAATCTTGATGGATTGATTCTGCCGGGAGGCGAATCGACTACGATGCTTAAGTTTCTGGAGCGCGGCGGATTCCTGAAAGCGTTGCGGGAATTCGGTTTGGCCAAGCCTATTTTTGGAACTTGCGCAGGTTCCATTCTGCTTGCGAAAGAGGTTCGTCATCCGGCGCAAACCAGTCTCGGACTCCTCGATGCGGCGGTGGAGCGCAACGCTTACGGTCGGCAAATCGACTCTTCCATTCTGACGGCTCCCACTAAACTCGGCGAAGAGCCTCTGGAGATGGTCTTCATTCGCGCCCCGCGAATTGCGGAGGTAGGAGATGGCGTAGAGGTGCTGGCCGAGCGCGACGGCTTCCCTGTTCTTGTCAAGCAGGGCAAGATCATGGCGGCAACCTTTCATCCGGAGCTTTCCGAAGACCGGCGCGTGCATCAGCTATTTGTTGATACCGTAATTAGCAAACAAGATTAGCAAGGCTCGTGCGCCGCAAGGCGCCATTGCCTGGACGGCTAGTCCGAATCGAGTGCGATGAAGCTTGGTGAATTAGCAGAACGGCTTGGCGCGGAGTTGCATGGCGACCCGCAGGTTGAGGTTACAGGCGTAAAAGGCATCGAGGAGGCAGGAGCTTCCGAAGTGACTTTCGTCGCGAACCCCAAGTATGCAGGATTGGCAAAGACCACAAAGGCCGCGGCGGTGCTGGTTGAGCCGGAGTTTCCGGAAATCGATACGCCCACGCTGCGGTTAAAAAATCCTTACCATGCGTTTTCGCGAGCATTGGGGTTCTTTTATCAGCCCCCGGCGTATCCTGCCGGGATTCACCCAACAGCCGCGATTGATGCCACGGCGGAGATTGGCCCGGATTCACACGTCGGCGCTTACGTAGTGGTTGGCCCCGGAGTGAGGGTCGGCCCGAACGCCACAATCCTGCCGCACGTAGTGCTCTATCCCGGCGTTCAGGTGGGGAGCCACTTCTTTGCGCATGCGCACGCGGTTGTCCGCGAGGGATGCGTTCTCGGCGACCACGTGACGCTGGAAAATGGCGCAATCATCGGTGCAGACGGCTTCGGGTTCTCGAAAAACGAACTCGGCCAATGGGAAAAGATTCCGCAGTCCGGGCCGGTACGGATTGGCGACCGGGTAGACGTACAGGCAAACGCCTGTATTGACCGCGCCACCGTAGGCATTACCGAGATTGGCGCCGGAACGAAAGTAGACAACCTCGTGCAGGTCGGGCATGGGTCGAAAGTTGGAGAAGACACCCTGCTCTGCGCCCAGGCCGGCCTGGCAGGTTCTTCCGTCGTAGGCTCTAAAGCGATCCTTGCCGGACAAACAGGCGTTGCCGGCCATTGCACCATTGGCGACGGCGCAATCCTGACGGCGCAATCCGGCGTTTCGCATGACGTGGCCCCGGGAAAGATGATTTCCGGATCGCCGGCATTTGATAACCGCGTCTGGCTACGGGCGGTAACGGTCTTCCAGAAGCTGCCGGAGCTTTGGCGGCGGATTGAGCGGCTGGAGAAGAAGATTGGAGCCGGAGAGAAGGCGTGAAAACATCCATAAAGTCTTTGTTAGCTATCAGTTCCATGCTGTTCTTCGCGTGGTTTGCAGGGTGCAGGTCGCATCCGTTTGAAGTTTCAGTAGTTAACCAGACCAGAGCCGCAGTACGGCTGCTGGAGGTGGACTATCCCGATGCTAGTTTTGGGGCAGACTCCGTGGATGCCGGGCAAACGGTGCGGTCCGGGATTCATCTGACTGGAACAGGAGCGGTAAAAGTCCAGTACACAGCTCCGGACAAACACCAGCCATCCATAACCGGGCCAACACTCCGGGAAAATCAGGAGGGCTCGCTTCGGATAGTGCTGCTGCCGGGAGATAAGGCAGATTTTCAGATTCAATAGCCCAAACTGCCGACAAGCAAAGCCGTCAGGCCGCCTCTGTGGAAAACCTTTGTCAAGCCCCCAACAGGTACAGGGACGCCTTAAGATATTGAAAATAAAAGAGAAAAATCTTTCGCGATCTTTGCGCTCAATTATCTGGAATTTGCTAGACTTGAACCAGTAGAGAAAAACGGCCCGATTCCGCATGGAGTCGGGCCTTTCTGTTTTTTCACTGATTCGCTAACTCAAAAGAAAGGAGAACCCAATGCCGTCAATAGCAGGCACAATCCCTTGTACCCTAAACCCCATACCCTATCCCCTGCCTTTGCACAGTTCCGGAATAAAGATTCTGCACAGTCCCTGTGCAATCCCGCCGCAACTCACACAAAACAAACGAACTGGAAAAGCACCCCGCTGTGCGCATACACACGGCATTGCACAAACGCACAGTCCAAAAACCGGCCAGGCAGTACCGCTTCCCCTCAGGACGACACTTCCGTAGGCTGCAGCGGATAGCGCTCCCCAGTTTGCATCTGGGCCTCAATAGCCTCAACCGCATGGATACCGCCACGAGCGCCAGTGTGCATGCAGTTAATGGCAGCAGCAGCGCATGCAAAGTCGAGCTGGCGGTGGAGAGGCCAGTTGTTCAACAGCCCAAAGATGAATCCGGCGTGGAAGATGTCGCCAGCGCCAGTCGTGTCTACTACCGGGACCTTGTAAGCGGCACGATGATGGTACTCGTTCCCGTCCCAGGCAAGCACACCGTCAGGGCCAAGCGTGGCCGCAGTAACCTTGCAGCGGAAACGCTGATGAAGCTCCGCAAGAGACTTGTTAAGGTCGTCGTGGCCGGTAATCTGCGTGGGAAAGTTCCTGCTGACAACAAGGTAATCGACAAGCGGCAGAAGCTCGTAAATGCCCTCGTATTCTTCGTCAAGGTCGGCAACTACAGGAACTCCAGCTTCATGGGCCCAGCGAGCGGCCTGAATAGCTGCCTCGGTATCGAAACCGTCTACATGAAGAATACGAGCATTGGTAACCCATTCACGCTGCAACTCAGCGGACTTCAGGCGGAGCCGCGGGTCGCGCTGGCAGAGAACAGTGCGCTCGCCCGTCGAATCAACAAGGATGAGGGAGCGCGGGCTGGAACCTTCTTTGGCATAGACGAGCTGCGCTTCTACACCGAGGCGCTGGAACTCGCGCTCGTGAAGACGGCCAGCATCGTCGCGGCCCAACTTGCCAACGTAGCGCGTCGTGAGGCCCCAGCTTTGGCAGGCCACAACGGTAGAGGCGACCTGGCCGCCAGCCATTACGGTGGCGCGCTCGTACTCGAGCTTTTGGCCGTTGACGGGAAATTGCTTGAGAGGGATGAGGGTGTCGGTGGCGTTGAGTCCTACTCCGACAAGATCTACTTGCTGCACTGCGGGCATTAACTCATTGTAAAAGGCAGGGACTACGGAATAGGGACAAGGGACTAGGAAAAACAACAGTAAAAGCAAAGACCGAGTAGCTGGCAGGAGTGATGCCCCACCCACATTTGTGGATGGGGTGAAATGAAAAAGCCCCGCTTTGACGCGGGGCTTTTGTTTGCTGTCTTCTACTCCCTGTCTTTATCGCACCATGCTTTGGAAGAGGGGCGATTTCAGGAGACTGGCGAAGTCATTGTCGGACGCTGCGAAGTGTACCAGCAGCTTGCCGGCACTGGAGCTTACATCCGTGTCCGCAAGTGCAGCTTTTTCGGCATCTGCGCCTGTAACCTTTTTGTAGACCACGGCAGCGTTGAGAAGTGACGAGATGGTTGCCGCAGCGAAGCTGTCGCCGGTGACGATGGTGAGATCAAACCGGACGCCGTGGGTAAAGTCCATGCCGTACCAGGAAACCTGCAGGCGCTTGCGAACGGATTCGTAGTCAGCAACGGAACCTGCTTCGCCGAGAACCTGCTTCATCATGTTCTGGGTGCCGAGGGCGTCGAGGATGCTCCAGAGTGCAGCGGAGTCAGTGGACTGCATGGCGCTCATGAGCGTCGGATTGGAGAGCAGGCTGGGCTGGTTGCCGTCGCGGGTATCGAGCGAGGCTTTGACCGCATCGGTGCCGCCGAAGATCATGGTGGACTGATCGACAAAGCAGAGGACCATGCCGGTTTTGCCCATAGGGTAGATCTTGTTAGTTCCCTGAAGTCGGGGCTTGACGCCCTTCTTCTTAAAGCCGCTAAGGATGGAATCGGTGTCGAACTGGCCCTGGGCGATGCCGAGGGTGACCATCTCGTCGCCTGCACCGGCGGGACGGAAGATGGCAAAAGCGAGCTGATCGACGTCGTGATTGTCGTTAAGGCCAGAGCGGCGGAGAGCGTCGTCGAACTGCTTGAGATCGGGCGGCATGACGCGATCACGAAGCTGCATGGCCGTATCGGAGTTCTGCATGGCGCGGTAGTCGATGACGACGAGCTGGCGGACTTCGCGGGGAATGGCGGCGCGGGCGTCGGAAGAAAGCTGGGCAGCGTGGGCCGTGACGCCAAGGGCGAAGAGCAAGGGAATGAGTTTCAGGGTGTTACGCAAAATCGGTCTTCCTTCTGTTGGGCGGGAATGCCGCTCCCTTTATTTTATCGTTCCTTTTGATTGGACGCATTAGTGGGAGAAAACGCTTGGGAAAACAGGATATCGGGTGTGGGGTATCGGGTACAGAAAAACAACGACTGGAGAGGCTGCAGGAGTACCTGGGCTATTTTTTGGGCCAGATCAGGGGGTTCTTGAGGCGGCTTTCGAGGATTTTGGCTTCGGGGTCGAAGGCTTTTAGCTGACTCATCCAGTCGGAGTCCTGCTCGCAGGCAGCTTGGGGGACAAGGCCTATGATTTCGCCTTCGATGGGAGCGGTGCGGTGCTTGGCGGCCAGCGCCGCTACGCGCTTGTAGACGCGTGAGAGCGGGGTTACCTCAAAGTCGGTGATGTTCATGGTTAGCTGGGCGCGGCCGTGGGCCTGCACGCCGAGAGCTTTCACGCCTTTGAGGCCGCCGCTGGAGGCCCGTATATCTTTGGCGATGGTGCGGGCAATAGCTACGTCGGCGGTGTCGAGGTAGATGTTCCATGCGACGAGGAATTTGCGCGCGCCTACGGCGGATGCTCCGGCTGTGGGGTGGAGGCCGGGGCCGCCGAGGTCGGGGCGGCGGTGGGCGTCTTTGCGAACGATATCGCGAAGACCTTCAAACTGGCCTTTGCGAACGTCTTCAAGGTTGGAGCGGTCGGGACGCGAGGCGGCGGCTTCGTAGAAGTAGACGGGCACGCCGAAGCGACGCCAGATTTCCATGCCAGCCTGGCGGGCGAGGAGGGCGCACTGCTCCAGCTTGATGCCGGAAATGGGAACGAATGGGATTACATCTGCTGCGCCGATGCGGGGATGGACGCCTTGCTGCACTGTCAGGTCAATTAACTCAGCGGCCTTCCCTGCTCCGCGGATGGCGGACTCTACGACCGCCTGCGGCGGGCCGGCGATGGTAACGACGGAGCGGTTGTGGTCAGCATCCATGGACCAATCTAGCAGATGCACGTCATCGACGCGCATGGCGGCAACGATGGCCTCGACCTTGCGCACGTCCGAACCTTCTGAGAAGTTGGGAACGGCTTCGATGATGGGATTCGCTGTGCTCATTCCAAGGGAGTAGGGATTAGGGAAATAGGAAGTAGAAAGCCAAACGGCTTTGTGGAATAGCAAGTTGTTTGCTATTCCCTACTCCCTGTTCCCTAGTCCCTGCCTTTCTACTTCCAGAAGGTGTAGCCTGCCTGGATTTGGATGCTGGCGTTGACGCCGGGATTGCGGTCGCCCAGCGAGGAGGACGAGATGTGCACAGCGTTAACACCGAGGTCGATGGAGCGGCGCGGCTTTACGAAGTAATGCACACCGACTCCGCCTTGCGGGGTGAAGTTCCAGACGGAGGTTCCGCCGGGATCGCCGTGAGGAAAGAGGATGTCCGGTGGGAACTTGTGGGTGGTGTAGACGAGGCCGCCGGCGGCCTGGAACCACGGCTGAATATGGCGCGAGCGGGTCAGGAAATTCCAGCGGAAGATGACGGGCGTAATGGAGACACCGGTGTAGTGGCCGCCACCTACGGGCTCGGGGCAGATGCCGGGCTGGTCGTTGCTGAGGACGCAGTTGTAGTTTTCGGTGTGCGGGGAGGGTGTCCATGCTTGCCAGAGGGGCATAATGTTGCCGGCGAACTGGAACTGGCCGCTGACGATGCCCGCATGGATGACAGGGGTGATAACTTTGCCGACTTCTACGCCGCCCTGCAGGAAGTTGAAGTCCGAGCGGTCGCCGATGCCTTTTTCATAGGCCACAAAAGGGGCGATTTCCCAAGGGCGCGTGTTGCGAACTTCCGCAACGGGGTTGACGGCCTGCGCGGTGAGCTTGAGAGCGCCGGTGGAGAGGATGAGAAGCGCAAGAAGGAGTTTCGTGAATCGGGTCAATGTGGTTCTCCGCAAGAGTTCCAAAAGCATATCTCAGAGGCTATAAAGCCCCTGTCATTTTTGTTGTTGCTATTGTCAGGGCTAAAGCCCTGACCTACCAGCCCCGTTTGCAAATTACGTAAAAAGGCCGCCTTGATGCAGGCGGCCTTCTCTTCTTGGGTTGAAGAACTGGCTAGCCTGCTACCTCTACTTCGTCCATGTCGAAGTTGGAGTAGACGTTCTGCGTGTCGTCGTAGTCTTCGAGGGCGTCGAGGAGGCGCATCATGGCGGCGGCCTGTGCGCCTTCAAGCTTGGTGTAGGTGCTGGCGATCATGGTGACTTCGCTGGCTACCGTGGGAATATTGGCGGCCTTGACGGCTTCCGAGACGGCTTCAAAGGAAGCGGGATCGGTGAGAATTTCCCAGGATTCGCCTTCGTCGTTGAGGTCTTCGCCGCCGTGCTCAAGGACGATGTTCATGAGCGTCTCTTCGTCGGCTGCGCCCTTCTCAATGGCAATGAGGCCCTTCTTGGAGAACATGTGAAGCACGGAGCCCGTGGAACCGAGGTTGCCGCCCTGCTTGGAGAACATGTGGCGGATTTCGGAGACGGTGCGGTTGCGGTTGTCGGTGAGTACATCAACGACAATAGCAACACCGCCGGGGCCGTAGCCCTCAAAGGTGATTTCTTCGTAGTTGACGCCTTCGAGTTCGCCGGTGCCACGCTGAATGGCGCGCTTGATGTTGTCGGCGGGCATGTTCTCGGCCTTGGCAGCGAGAACAGCGGTGCGAAGGCGCGGATTGCCGTCAGGGTCTCCACCGCCATTTTTGGCGGCGATGGTGATTTCCTTGATGAGGCGGGTGAAGATCTTGCCGCGCTTGGCGTCCAGCGCGCCCTTCTTGTGCTTAATTGTGGCCCATTTGGAATGGCCGGACATGGGAAAACCTCTGAATCGTGTTGTAAGTGGAACAGGGGCGCGGGTTGGCGCCGACGTTGTAAGTATATCAGTTAGGGACGAAAGACGAGTGACGAAGGACGAGAAGGGCTTCGCGGGGGGACAATGAAACCATGCGATCTTCGCGGAGAGAGTTTTTAGGATTGGGTGTCCGGGCAGCGGCGCCTTTGGTACTCATGGGGCGGGATGCGCTCTGGGCACAGGCTGCGAATGTTTCGGCGGCGGACTACTCGATTGAGATTGCAGAGACGGAGTGGGAGATTGCCCCGAAGCGCGTGATTAAGACAGTGACGTATGGCGGGATGGCTCCGGGGAAGCTGATTCGGGTGCGTGAGGGGCAGCGGGTGGCGGTGGAGATTGTGAACAAGCTGGCTCGGCCTGAGATTGTGCATTGGCATGGGCAGTGGATTCCCTCCGATGTGGATGGGGCTATGGAAGAAGGGACGCCCATGTGTCCTGCCAGCGGCTCGCAGCGCGTGGAGTTTGTGGCGCGGCCTTCGGGGATGCACTGGTATCACACGCATACTGCTGCAGGGCGGGATTTGAAGCGGGGACTGTATTCCGGGCAGTTTGGGGTGCTGTATGTGGAACCGAAAGAGAATCCCGGTGCATATGGCCGCGAGGAGTTTGTGGTTTTGCATGAGTGGGAGCCCTATTTTGTATCGAGTGATGATGGGGCGCAGGAGGTTCAGTATCGCTACGGCTCCGTGAATGGGAAGATGCTGGGGGCGGGTGAGCCTATTCGCGTGAAGACTGGGGAGCGCGTGCTGCTGCATGTGCTGAATGCGAGCGCTACTGTGACGCATTGGGTGGCGCTGGCGGGACATTCGTTCCGGGTGGTGGCGCTGGATGGACGGCCTGTACCTACGCAGACTCGCGTAAATGCACTGCGGCTTGGACCCGCGGAAAGAGTTTCAGCAATAGTGGAGATGAATGCCCCCGGAGTGTGGGTGATGGGCGAGGTGGATGCGAAGCTGCGCGGCGCGGGGATGGGTGTGGTTGTGGAGTATGCGGGGGCTTCCGGAGCGGCACGTTGGATGGAGCCCGGTTCCCTGCACTGGGATTATGCGGCGTTTGGAGATGCGGTGGTGAAAGAGGTTGCAGCGGATAACACAACGCCGATGATCTTCACATCGAAATTTAACGGCCATGGAGCCCTGAACAAGTGGATGATTAACGGGAAGTCGTTTCCGGAAGATTTGGGATTGAAGCTGGCTCGGGGAAAACGGAATCGACTGGTTTTCGATAACAAGAGCATGGATGATCATCCGGTGCATCTGCATCGCCATGCGTTTGAGTTGCGGCGCGTGGACGGACGGGCTACGAGTGGCGTCTTCAAAGATGTGGTGATTGCGAAAGCGAACTCGCTAACGGAAGTGGATGTGATTGCCGATAATCCTGGAAACACACTCTTTCACTGTCATCAGCAGGATCACATGGACCTGGGGTTTATGACTGTGTTTGAGTATGGCTCCTAGCCTGATGGTGGGCTTGATGGTGGACTCAACGAGAGAGAAGCATCTGACTCTTCATTCCATATGGAAGAACAGCTACGCTCAGGATGAGACCACTCAATTCTGCATGAAGTGTGCATCATGCACAGGATGACAGACATTTCACTTCGTTTGATTTGGGAGACCCATTGAAATCCTCATTTTTACGTTTAGCTCTGCTTTTCTGCTTGATGGGCGCGGCGACGGCGACGCACGCGCAGGGAAATTATGAGATCCAGGTGTATGGAGCGGAAACGGTTCCCGCAGGCAGCACGATGGTGGAGATGCACTCGAATTTCACGGCTGTGGGGCATCCGATGATGGATGGCGTAGCAGCAACGCATCATGCGGAGCATGAAACGCTGGAGATTACGCAGGGCTTGAATGATTGGGCTGAGGTTGGCTTTTACGTTTTTACCAGCGAGCAGAATGGCATGGGCGTGCAGTGGGTGGGCGATCACATTCGTCCGCGGGTACGCGTACCGGAAAACTGGCGGTGGCCGGTGGGGGTGAGCCTTTCTACCGAGGTTGGTTATCAGCGGGCGCTGTTTGACCAGGACACGTGGACGTGGGAGATTCGTCCGATTGTCGATAAGCAGTCGGGGCGGTGGTATTGGGCGATTAACCCTGCGCTTGAGAGGTCGTGGCATGGGCCGGGCGTGGGTGAGGGCGTCGGGTTTGCTCCAAACGTGAAGGTGAGCTACGACTTTACGAAGAAGGTTACGGCGGGGGTTGAGTATTACGCGGATTATGGGAATATTGCCGACATTGCTTCGTTACATGACCAACAGCAGCAGATTTTTGCAGCTACGGATTTGAATGTTTCACCGAAGTGGGAGATTAACGTTGGCGTGGGGATTGGGGCCACGTCTGCAACGGATCACTGGATGGTAAAGGCGATTGTGGGGCGGCGGTTTGATTGGGGGAAGAAGCAAAAGACAGGGAATAGGGAGTAGAAAATAAAAGCAGATTTTTCCCTTCGCCGGGAAGCGGCTACGATCATCCTTGCGGAACACTATGCCGGATCCACTACTCAAACGACGTGTTCTCTTTGCCAGTATTGGCTCGCTGGGTGATCTGCATCCTGTCTTTGGGCTCGCGTTGGAGATGAAGCTGCGCGGGCATTTCATTCGCATTGCGAGCACTCCGTATTACCGCGAGAGGGTAGAAGCGCTGGGGATGGAGTTTGCGCCACTGCGGCCTGCGTGGGACCCAACGGATAGCAATCTGATTGCGCAGTTCAATGACATTCGGCGCGGGTCGGAGAAATTGCTGCGTGAGGGTGTGCTGCCATATCTGCGCGAGACTTATGACGACCTGCTTGCGGCTGCACAGAATGTTGATCTGATGATTGCGGGAGAACTGGTGTGTGCGGCTCCTCTGGTTGCGGAAAAGCTGCATCTGCACTGGGCATCGGAGATTCTGTCGCCGTGTACTTTCTTTTCTGTTTATGATCCGCCGGTGCTTCCGCCTGCGGAAGAGCTGGAGTATCTGCGATGGACGGGGGCGGGAGTTCATCGCATGATGTTACGGCTGAGTGCTGCCGCTACCAATCACTGGTGGAAGCCGGTTCGGGAGCTGCGGCGCGAAGAGGGATTGGGGCCGGGAGTTCATCCTCTGCTGAGCGATAAGTTTTCTCCGGAGCTGGTACTGGCGATGTTTTCGCGTTCGCTTGCCGAGCCGCAGCGGGACTGGCCTGTGAATACAGCGCAGACGGGGTTTGTGTTTTATGACAAGACAGATGGGCAGGAACAACTTTCGGATGAGCTGATACGCTTTCTTGCCGAAGGCGAGCCTCCGATTGTTTTTACGCAGGGCTCGACGGCGGTGTTTTCTCCGGGGAAATTTTATGAGACCAGTTTGGCAGCGGCGAAGCGCGTGGGGCGGAGAGCGCTGCTGATTGGCGCGGATGACGCGATGCACACGGGCGACCCGGACGTAGTGATTATTGGATATGCGCCTTATTCGCTGGTGTTTCCGCGATGTGCGGTGATTGTGCACCAAGGCGGTGTGGGTACAACAGGTGCGGCGATGCTGGCAGGAAGGCCAATGTTGATTGTTCCCTTTGGATGGGATCAACCGGATCAAGCGGCCAGGATTACTCGAATTGGAAGTGGGCTCAGGATTGCGCGTAAGAAGTACTCTGCGGAGCGCGCGGCTGCAGCGTTGCAGAGGCTGATTGCGGAAGAAAAATTTACGGCACGGGCTGCTGAGATGCAGAAACAGATGCAGGCGGAAAGCGGTGCCGTTTCCGCCTGCGATGCTGTGGAGCAACTGCTTATGCGGCTTAGCTAGAAGCTGCTGTTGTCGTCGAAATTGCTTGAGTCATCGTAGCTACCGGTGTCATTGAAGCTGTCGGTATCATCCAGCTCGCTGTTGAGGCCAGGGTCGGCGAAATTGTCGCTGCCGGTGTCGGCAAATCGTGCGCCTTCGTGGTGCGAGTGTTCTTCACCGCCAAAACCTGTGTCGAAACTGCCGTCGTGGTGTTCGTGCTCGCGTTCCCGGTCGTCTCCGTAATAGTTGTTGATGACTTCTTCTACGGGTCGCTGGCCGCCGTAGCCACCATCAAATCCGCCCAGGCCGTAACCTCCACCATGATGGCCTCCGAAACCATGAAGCAAAGACTCAACGCCTTCTACGGCTAGAGTTCCGGCGGCTACACCTGCTGCGGTTTGCATAGCTCCCTGAAGAAAACTGGGCTGGCCACCCATGACGACGGGACCGCCCATCATTGGACCTCCCATTGGCATGCCGCCCATGGGGGGTGCGGGAATGTATTGCGGCTGTTGATATTGCTGTGCCGGAGGAGCGTATTGCTGGACCGGCTGATAGGCCGGGGCAGACTGCTGGTAGCCGGATTGCGGCACGGGCTGGAACTGCGACTGCGGTGGAGGTGCGCCGGGTTGAGGGTTGCCGAAGATGCGGCCAAGGAAACTGCCTGATTTGGCGGGCTGCTGCCGCTGCTGGACCTCCTGCTGAAGCTGGCCGATTTCCTGCTCATCGGCTTCAAGCTGCTGCTGAAGCTCTTCGATCTGCCGTTCGAGATCGGCGATGTGCGAGTTGGCCTGCTGGAGAGTGATGTCCTGGATGAGCACGGTTTGCGCGAAGATGTAGAGCGCGTCGGGGTTTTTACCCAACTCTTTGCCTAGAAAGGCTTCGGCTTCAGGATCCTTTTCGGTAAGCCTGGTCTCGTTGATGCGCTGGGCTAGCTGCTCTAAAAGCTGCTGTTCTTGAGGTGTCACTTCTATATTCCTCCGGCAGATGCTGACTTGCTGCGCAATCTGCCTCTCCGGATTGAGACGCGGATTGGCGGGGAAAGTTGCACTGCCGTTTGTAGTGTACGGATTGGGCGGGTATTTGTTCCGTGGAATAGGAACGAGTGACAAAGGATGAAGGACGAAAAAACCGCAAAGCTCAGACTCTGTGCATGTTCTCTTCGTCCTTCTTTATTTATGCAGTGACTAGAGCGCGGACGGTTTCTTTGCGGACGGTCAGCTTTTCTATGAGATCGTACTTGACTTCATAGCCTCGACCGGGAGTGTCAGGGATAGTGATTTCGCCTTGGCTGCTCACTGTAACCTCAGGCTCGATGATGTCTTCCTTCCAGTAACGCTTGGAGGCGGAGACGTCTCCGGGGAGGGAGTAATTTTCGAGACTGGAGATGGCGATGTTGTGGGAGCGGCCGATGCCGGATTCGAGCATGCCTCCGCACCATACGGGGATGCCGCGTTCCAGCGTGGCGTTGTGGACGGCGATGGCTTCCGAGAATCCGCCGACACGGCCCAGCTTGATGTTGATGATGCGGCAGGACTCCATCTCGATGGCAGCGAGGGCGTCACGACGGTTGCGGATACACTCGTCGAGGCAGATAGCAGTTTCAAGGCGCTTTTGCAGGATGGAGTGGTAGTAGAAGTCATCGTGCCACATGGGCTGCTCAATCATGAGCAAGTCGAACTGGTCCCATGTTGCGATGTGGTCGGCGTCGCGCAGGCGGTAGGCTGAGTTGGCGTCGCAGCTCAAGGTGATGCCGGGATAACGATTGCGGACCTTCTCAAAAACTTCAACATCCCAGCCCGGCTTGCACTTGAGCTTGATGCGCTGGTAACCGGCGGCGAGTTCCTTTTCGATGACGTCGAGCAACTCGGGAATGGATTTCTGAATGCCGAGGGAGACACCACAGGGGATGACGTCGCGGACGCCGCCGAGGAGACGTGCAAGCGGAATGCTTTCGCGCTGGGCTTCGAGATCCCAGATGGCGTTTTCAAGCGAGGCCTTGGCCATGCGGTGGCCGCGAACCTGCTGGAAGAGGTCAGGCATTTCGCCGCCGTGCTCGACAGTTTCCGCTGCGGCCAGCTTGGGACCGAGTTCACGCAGCAGGACGTCCCATGCGCCGTCTGTATATTCCTCGGAGAAGTGGGGGTGCTCGCCAACAGTGCACTCGCCCCAGCCGATGAGACCTTCGGAGCGGACTTCGGCGAGGAGGACGCGGCGGTCGCGTGTTACGCCGAAGCTGGTTTCAAAGGGACGTACTAGGGGGATGTGCAGTTCGCGGAGAACAATGCCATCTATTTTCATGGTATGGATTTTTCCTTTTGCGTCTTACGTCTTAGATGCCAGTTTTTACCTGAACAAATGGGGCTAACTCGAACGTTCCATTTCCCTGAGTGTCGCGTGTGAAGCTGACTACGGCGAGGCCCTGGGAAAAAGCCTGTTGGAACCTGTGGCGGTTCTCTAACTGAACCTGGGCTGCGAGGTGGCGGGTGGCGTCAGAGGCTTTCCAGTCATAAATGGAGGCCGGGACGGTGATACGCTCTTGAATATCGAACAGCTCGCGGGGGCCGGAGTTCAGTATTTGCGTGACGTGAGGTGAATCCAGATACCACTCGGCAACGAGACGGTCTGTGGGCAGGCCGCCTTGCAGTCGAGAAGAGGATACACCATAAAAATCGGCATGGTAGGTACGAATTATTGCGCCGAGCTTGTGGATATTGAGAAAAGCGTTCTTGATTTCGAGAGGGTCGAAGGTCCATTCCATGCGGCGGATAGCGCGGGAAAGGGCTTCTTCACGCTGGACGAGCTTGAGGCGGGCGCCGAGGCCGCGGTTGCGGTATGCGGAACGGACGGCCAGCATGTGGGAGTGGATGTAGTATCTGTCGCCAGGGGTGTTGGGCGGTTTAATGCCGGGAATGCCCATGGCGTAACCGATTAAAGAGGCGGCACTTCCATGTTCGGGTTCGCCGGGAAGGCTGGTGTCGAAGGCTCCGATGACCTGGCCACCGATTTTTTGCGCCAGCATGAAGGTGCGGTTGGGAATGAGGTCTGCCGGGTCGTAGCCCCAGGTTTCCACCTGGAGCTGGACGCAGGCTTCAAATTCGTCACGGCCCTGGCAACTGCGGATTTGGATGGCGTCTTTCTGCTGGCTCATGGTTTTGGGAGTGCCTTGCTGGCTAGGGTCTTTTTGGCTCCGGCCCATAGGGATTCGAGTTCGTCCGGGGTCAGGTCTTCGAGAGGCCTGGAGGCGGTTCGCTCCATTTCCGCAAAGCGCTGGCGGAAGCGGAGATTGGTGCCACGGAGGGCCATTTCGGGGTCTACGCGGAGATGGCGGGCCAAATTAACGGCGGTAAAGAGAATGTCGCCGAGTTCGGATTCGATGGCCTGCTTATCAGCCGGATCTGCGGCAGCTTCGGTTTCCAGTTCGGCGGTCTCTTCGGCAATTTTCGGAAGAAGCCCGCGCCAATCCGGCCAGTCAAAGCCGGATTTACCAGCCTTAGAACCGAGCTTGGCGGCCTCTGAGAGGGCGGGCATAGCCCGGGGAACTTCGTCGAGGCGGGATTGGCTAGCTGGGGCCGGTTTTGCAGCCTTTTCCGCAGCCTTGATTTCGTTCCAGTTGCGGAGGACTTTTTCGGCGCTGTCCGCGTTGGAATCTACGGGGGCGTTGTTGCCAGCAGCGCGGGAGGCTTCCTCTCCGAAGACGTGGGGATGGCGGCGGATTAGCTTCCGGTTCAAGTGATTGAGAACGTCCGCGATGGTGAAATGGCCTTCGTTGGCGGCTATTTCGGAGTAGAAGAGGACTTGCAGCAGGAGGTCGCCTAGTTCTTCGGCGAGGTGCAGGTAGTCGCGACGCTCTATGGCGTCAAAGACCTCGTAAGTCTCTTCAAGGGTGTACTTACGGATGGAGTCGAGGGTTTGGGCCTGGTCCCACGGGCAGCCATTGGGAGCGCGAAGGCGGGCCATAATTTCGACGGACTGCGCGAAGAGGTCTGCAGATTGCGCAGGGTTGGATACAAGAACGGACTCCTGCGCGGGAGCGCTTGGAGGCTGGTTGGACTGCTTGGGCGCGGAATCCATCTTGTTCATTTTAACGCGATATGGTCAAAACGGTTTGCACGAGGCGGAACTATGATTCCGAAACATGCGTAGCTGTGGTGCGGTTTCTGATTGAGAGCAACGAGGAAGAGTACGCGTGTTTACAGGACACTACGGGGCTGCGTTTGGGCTGAAGGCTGCGGAGAAGCGGGTTCCGCTGTGGGTGCTGTTTGTCGCCGTGCAGGCAATTGATATTGCGTGGGCGATGCTGACGTATTTTGGCATTGAGAAATTCCGGATTGTGCCGGGGTTTCTGGCACTGAGTTCGCTCGATTTGTATTACATGCCGTGGACGCATGGGCTGGATACGGTGCTGCTGTCGTCCATACTCACGGCGGTGGCTTACCGGCTGGCAAGGCCGAAGGATGGATGGGCCACAGCGTGGACCGTCGGCGGGGCGGTATTTTCGCATTGGGTGCTGGATTTGCTGGTGCATGCCCCGGATTTGCCGCTGATTGGAAACCAGTACAAGGTAGGATTTGGGCTTTGGGGATATGCCGTTTTGGGAACCGTGCTGGAGGCCGCCGTCCTGTTTGGCGGGTTGGCAGTTTATCTGCGCAGAATTCGGAAGGGACGTCTGGGCTTCGTAATTTTCGCGATAGTTCTGGAAGCGGTGCAACTGGTGAATAACTTTGGTCCGCCACCGGGCGATTTACACGGAGAAGAGCTGCTGGCACTGGTGTTTTATTTTGCTCTGGCAGCGGTGGCCTGGTGGCTGGAGCGCATAGCGACCTCGTGACAGAACCAGCAAACTGCTTGATGCGATAAGCGGTTCCGTGAGTTGCAGCGTCTTAGGAACGTATACTCACCTTCTGCACGATGCGAATTTTTGGGACAGTTTTAGCCGGACTGCTGGGGCTGGCATTTGGAAGCTTTTTGAACGTTCTGCTGAGCCGCTGGCCAGCGGGCGAGAGTGTGGTCATGCCGCGCTCGCATTGCCGCGCCTGCGGACGGACGCTGACCTGGTGGGAGAATGTGCCGGTTTTGAGCTGGCTGGCGCTTGGCGGCAAGTGCCGGACATGCGGCGTTCGGATTAGCGTGCGATATGTGGTGGTGGAGGCCGCCGTTGGCGTGCTGTGGGCAATGCTGACCTGGCGGTTTTCCTATGTCATTCACTGGCGGGGTAGCTACTTCGACATTTCCATCGCCAGCACGCTCGGCAGAATGGCGCTCTGCTGGCTGCTGGTCGCTCTGGCGGCGTTGGATGCGGAACACCTGTGGCTGCCGGATTGGCTGACGATACCGGGAACGGTGCTGGGGTTTGTGCTGACAACGACGCTTTCTCCGCTGGACCGCTCGTGGTGGCTGCAGGGTCTGACAGCGCGGCTGGCGGCATGGGAGGCGCTGGTGGCAGTTGTGCTGACGTTCTTCCTGGTGCTGGCGATTCGGTGGATCTACTGGCTGGTTCGGCGTAAAGAGGGGTTGGGGCTGGGCGATGCGAAGCTGATGGCGATGCTGGCCGCGTGGCTGGGGCTGCCGGGAGCGTTGCTGGCCTTCTTTCTTGGCGTTGTGATGGGAGCGCTGGTCGCAGTGGGAATGCTGTTTATTCCCCGCCTGCGAAATCAAAACTGGGGAGCGCAGAGATTGCCTCTGGGAACATTTCTTTCCCTTGGCGGCATTGTGAGTGTGCTCTGGGGAAACAGCATCATTCACGCCTACCTGCGCTGGGCAGGTTTCTAACTACTTCTGTGGCGTGGCATTAGCTAGCTCCGGTTCTTTGAGCAGCTTCTTGGCTTCCTTGGCATGCTTGTTTGTCGGATCGTAGTCGATGAGCTTTTGGTAATTTTGCTTGGCGTTGGCGTAGTCCTTCAGGTTGCGCTGGGTTTCGGCAAGGCCCCAATAGACATCGGGGTTTTCGGGGTCGAGGACCAGGGCTGATTGGAAGCGTGAGAGAGCGCCCTGAAAATTGTGCGTGCTCAGGTAGTAGTTGCCTACGTCGAGGTCACTTTCTGATGTTTCCTGCTTGGCTTCTTCCGGGGTTTTACCACGGTTGAAGAGGCCGGGAACCTTTTTCGGCTTGTCATCAGCTGCGTGATGCGGCTGCGTTGTGTCTACTGCCGGCTCGTTGGCAATGTCGGGCATGTGCGCGAGGGCCGCAGCGCTGGACGAGCTGGAAGAATCACCATCAGCAGCGGTTCCAACAGAGGTTGTTTCGTCAGGAGAGCGAACAGGGTCGGCGTCCCCTGAGGGCAACGGGGGCGGCGGCGTGTTGTCGGCGGCGGCTGCAGCAGGCGCGCCACCGTTACTGGGAACAACAGGCACGTTGGAGGTATCTTCAGGAAAGTCCAGATTGCTGGCAGGCTTGGCGGGAGCAGGTTGCTGTTGTTGGTTGACAGGCTTTTGCTGGTTCGCCTGAGCCTGAATTCCTTGCCCCGTTGCGACGAAAAGTGCCAGTGCGGCGAGGATCATTATGCGAGTTTGATGCCGCTGGTGCATTCCTGCCTCGATTGCTCCTTTTCAACAAGCCCTTCAATGTTAGGATGCCTTCCAGAAGGTCTCTTCCAACCGAAAAATCACCTAAGGAAAGCATCGCATACTTATGGCACTCATCGTTCGCTCGTCCGCTATTCACGCCGCCGGCTGCTACACCACCACCCGCATCACGAGAGGCCGCCGGATTGCGGAATATACGGGCCCACGCATCAGCAAAGAGCTGGCCGACGAGCTTTACCAGGACGCGCCGCTTACCTATCTCTTTGGACTGGGGCGGGGCGACATTGTTATAGACGGGCATTGCACGGCAATGTTTATCAACCATAGCTGCACGCCCAACTGCGAGACGGAAGTGGTAGAGGGGCGGGTGTGGATTAAGGCGCTTCGGGAAATTCCCGCAGGCTCTGAGATTACTTACGACTACCACCTGTATGACGGCGATGACGATGAGCAGCTTTGCAACTGCGGAACGCCTAAGTGCCGGGGGACGATGTTTTCGGAAGAGGAAGTTAAGAAGAGGAAGAAAGCTAAAAAATAGGGACGAGTGACAAAGGACGAAAAGGCTGCTTGGGAAATTCCCGGCGGCCTTTTTTCATTCGGCTAAAGCTCCTTGCGCTGAAAGGTAGAGACTAACCGGAAAAATGTATTTTCGTCCTTCGTCACTCGTCCTTCGTCACTATCCGCGCCACCTTATACAATCCACTAAGAGACATTGAGGAGCGTGGGAATGGGTTATCAGGTTCTGGCCAGGAAGTATCGTCCGCAAAAGTTTGCCGATGTGGCGGGCCAGGATCATGTGACGCGCACGTTGCTCAATGCCTTGCAGCAGGGGCGCATTGCGCATGGCTACATCTTCAGCGGCCATCGTGGCATTGGTAAAACCACAATTGCTCGCATTCTTGCATCCGCGCTGAACTGCCGCACGGCGATTGGCTCAGCAGAACGCCCTACTCCGGAACCTTGTCTCGCTTGCGATTCGTGCCTTGAGATTCGTCAGAGTAATGCTGTTGACGTGATTGAGATTGACGCGGCGACGAATCGCGGCATTGATGAGATTCGCGAACTGCGAGATGCGGCGCGGTACTCGCCTGCCAGAGACAAGTACAAGATTTACATTCTCGACGAAGCGCACCAGATTACCGAAGCAGCGTTTAATGCCCTGCTGAAGACGCTGGAAGAACCACCGTCGCATGTTGTGTTCATGATGGCGACGACGGAGCCCGAGAATATTCCGCAGACAATTCGGTCACGGTGCCAGCACTTCAGCTTTCATGCGGTGAAGTTTGAGGACATTCTTGCGCAGCTACGTGGCATTGCGACACGTGAGCAGGTTGAGGCGGAAGATGCTGCCCTGGCGTTGCTGGCTGAGGCTGGGGATGGTTCGATGCGCGATGCGCTTTCCATCATGGACCAGGCGATTGCTTCGGCCCCCGTTGAAAATGGCAAGGCGGTGTTGGCAGCCGCGCAAATTCGCGACCTGATGGGCTCAGTTCCGAATGCTGTCTTTGAGCGGCTTCTTGAAGCAGTTTCAGCGGGCCAAGGCGCTTCGCTGATGGAGCAGTTGCATGTCCTGCTGAACGCGGGGCACAGCCCATCGTCGCTGGCGCGACAGATGGCTCGCTACCTGCGCAATGCCCTGATGGCCAAGCTGGGCGGTGAGCAGACGGAGCTGTTGCAAATTTCCGGTGATGAACGGGCGCGTGCGGCGCGCACTGCTGCATTGTTTACCGAAGAAGAGCTTACGCGGAATCTGCAGATTGTGTTGCGAACATTTGATGAGCTGAATTACCGGCAGGAGCAGCGATTCCATTTGGAACTGGGCCTGATGAAGCTGGTACATGCGCAGAGGCTGTTGCCGCTGGAAGAGTTTTTGAGCGCTGCTGGTGCTGCGCGCGCGGCGGGCCCAGGCATTCCTGCGCGGACAGCGGGTGTATCAGCGAGTGCGCCGGCGAAACCAGCCTCAGCGCCTCCTTCACGGCCTGCAACTGCTGCTCCTGCGGCTCCGCCGAGCGCTGCGCCTTCCCTTTCGCCGTTTGGTGGAGGCGGAAACTGGGGTGGTGGACCGACGATTAAGCAGAGTGCAGCTTCCGCGGTTGTTGCTGTTGCAAAGGAGCCTGCGGTAGAGCCTTCGCGTGCGCCGATGCCCTTCCTCGTGGGTGCGGCTGTGCCTGTTGAAGAGCCAGTTATAGTTCCAGTGGTCGAGACCAAGGCCGACGAGACAGTGGTGGAAGAAGAGCCAGTCGCTGTTGCCGTCGAACCTGTTGCGCCCATTGCGTCTGTCGCGGTCCCCGAGCCTGTTGCAGTTGTCGCAGTGGAAGAACCTGCCGAGGCTGTTGTGGTTGAAGAACCTGTTGCTGCTGATCCTGCGCCATTAGTGTCTGCTGCAGGCGCTGTAAGCGTAGATGTGCTGCGGGATGGCGTGGTACGGGCACTGGCCGAGGATGGGCATGGCTCTGCTTCCATGCTGCTTGGTGCGGGCAACTGGATTCTGGATGCTGCGAATTTACGCATTGAAGTGGCAATGGGCAAGAAGATGATGGCCCTGACCTTTAACGCAGCGGCAGAAAAAATCATCCGCGCGGAGCTTGCAAAACTCGGCGGACCAGCGCGGTTCATGGTAGTTCCTGGAGAAGGTATGACCGCAGGCGCAGTAGCTGCCGCGGCTCCCATCAAGGGAAGCATTCAGGAAGAGGCTTTGAATAATCCGCTGGTGCAGAAAGCGAAGGAGATTTTTAACGCCGACGTGCGCAGCGTAGTCGATTTGCGAGCGAAGTAAGTTTGGAGATTCCAGAGATGATGAATCCGTTGAAGATGGCTGAAGCGCTGAGCCAGGCAAGCAAGATGCAGGATGAACTGAAGAAGAAGCTGGAGCAGACGATTGCTGAAGGCTCAAGCGGCGGCGGTGCGGTGACGGCTACGGTGAATGGCCAGAAGCAACTGCTGAAGATAAAGATTGATCCTTCTGCCGTGGCAGGATTGAGCGGTTCGAGTGCCGACGTGGAGATGCTGGAAGACCTGATTGTGGCCGCGGTGAATGACGCAGGACGCAGAGCCGAGGATGCGATGAAGACTGCGATGCAGGGCGTGTTGGGTGGATTGAATATTCCGGGGCTGGAATAAGGAGAGGCGATGGATCGCAGGGGATTTCTTGGGTTGAGCGTAGCGACGGGGGCCGCAACGCTGGTTCCGCGATGGATGATGGCGCAGGCTGCTCCAGACCGCGCTACGCAGATGCGGACGGCTGCGGCAAGCACGCCAATCAAGACGACGAAGCTTGCAGGCAACGTATATCTGCTGCAGGGTGCGGGTGGAAACATGGTGGCGCAGACAGGCCCGGATGGAAAGCTGCTGATTGATTCGAGTTTCTCCACGGCGACTGCAAAGCTGAAGGCTGCGCTCGATGCTTTAGGGAACGACCCGGCGAGCCTGCTTATTAATACGCACTGGCACATTGACCACACGGACGGTAATGCAGGAATGCACGAGGCCGGGTTTCGCATCCTGTCGCATGTAAAGACACGTGAGCGGCTGTCGAAGCCTTCCGTGCTGCAACTGTTCAACATGCACTTGCCTGCTGCTCCGGCGGCGGCGTTGCCTGTAATGACGTTTGATGATGAGATGAGCATCTGGCACAACGGCGACCAGTTGAAGCTGGGACATTTTGCGCCGGCGCATACGGACTCGGACATCTTCATCCATTTTGCAAATGCCGATGTGCTGCATGTGGCGGATACGTGGTTCAACGGGATGTATCCAATTATTGATGAGGGGACGGGCGGCAGAATTGACGGAATGATTCACGCAAATGAGCGTGCTCTGGCGATGGCCGGAACGCAGACGAAGATTGTTCCGGGGCATGGAGCGCTGGGAACCAAGGCGCAACTGGAGCAGTTCTGCGATATGCTGCGCGGCGTGCGCGAGAAGGTCGCAGCGTTGAAGAAGAGCGGAGCCACCGAACAGGAAGCGATTGCGAAAAAGCCTACGGCGGAGTTTGATGCGGTTTGGGCCAAGGGCGCGCTGACTCCCGATGTGTTTGCGGGAATTGTTTACAGGACGATTTGAGCTGAGGGTCTAACGTGTCACGTTATGCGGAGCCGATGGCGCGGCTCATTGAAGAACTGAAGAAGCTGCCGGGAGTGGGCACGAAGAGCGCGCAGCGGTTTGCGTTCCATTTGCTGCGCGGGTCCGATGAGGATGCGCGTGCGCTGGCAGAGGCTGTCGAGGGGCTGAAGGCAAGTCTGCGGCTTTGCTCCATCTGCAACAACGTTACGGATGTTGACCCATGTGTTTATTGCGCGAGCCCGGCACGGAACCAGCGGATGGTTTGTGTTGTTGAGGAGCCTACCAGCATTGCTTCGGTGGAGCGGACGCGAGGATATAACGGGGTTTATCACGTCCTGCATGGAACGCTTTCTCCGCTGCATGGTGTGGGGCCGGAGCAATTGCGCGCTCAAGGGTTGGTGCAGCGTGTGGAGAGTGGCGGGATTGATGAGGTGATTCTGGCTACGAGTCCTACGCTGGAGGGTGAGGCTACGGCAGCTTGGTTGGCTTCGGCATTGAAGTTGAGTGGCGTGAAGGTTACGAGGATTGCGACCGGCGTGCCTGCTGGAAGTGATATTGAGTATGCGGATGAGGTGACGATGGCTCGGGCTATGGAAGGGCGGCGGGAGCTGTAATAGTTCGTAGACAGGAAACTAGCTGCGATTGCAGGCCTCGATCAGCGAGGTCCAACGAGTTCCCCAAACAGCAATTTCGTAGTGCCAGTGCCTGTCATCGGGATTGAAATCGATCAAGAAACCTTGCATTCGATCTTTTGAAACAAGCATGACCGAGTCTCCATCAAGGCTAATCATCGATTTCCAATGCCTGAGAAGATTAGAAACATCTATTTCAACAGCGCCACAGATTTCGCTCTGTTTTGTCAGCAAGAATGCAGTCTCACCCTGAAGAGAAAAAGATAAGCACTCCAGCACCGGAAATATATTTGCGGCCTCTGTCTCGCTAAACATATATCTATAGCTCGATTCTGCTCCTACAACTGCCTGACCATATCCTTCGCTGTATATTTTCCAGAGTAAATCTGTCTCAGGCAGAGATTGAAGGGCATCCCTTTCCACGGCACACTCTAATGCCCTTGAAAGTGAGGTCAGGAACGATGGCATAACCACCTTTCCGCGGTTTATTCGCGAAAGCAATCCGATTTTCTGTTGTCTACTGACCATTGATTGAATGACATCCTTCTTCGACCGCTGTTATGGAGTTGATGCCTAAAGCGGCAAGACGCATGCCTCAGGGCCTGAAGGCCCTTTTCTTTTTAGGCTGCTTATTGGCAGGGCTAAAGCCCTGGCCTACCTTAGCCGTAGATTACGAAGCAGCCTTGGCGCGGGTCGGTGGACCAGTCGCACTCGATTTCTTTGCGTTCATCCGAGCTTTGTTTGGCCCATTCGAGGACTTTGGCGGTGCGCCAGGCTTCGGCGGCGTTGGTGGGGGTTGCTGCGTGGCATTCTATTGCTTCGCGGAGGCCGATGTAGAACTGGCGGTAGTCTCCGGGGATGGATTCTACGGTTTCGGTGTCGATGCCGCCGTCGAGGTCGATGTGTTTGGTGCCCCATTCGGAGACGGGCTCGTGGCCCCAGTTGGGGTTGTCGATGCGGGTGATTTTGCTGAGTGCGGCTTCCTGCGGGTCGATGCCGTTTTTACGGAATCCGCCTTTGGTTCCGCGGAGGCTGAAGCGGAAACTGGGGATGGCGGAAAGCTGGTTGGAGCCCAGAGTGACGCGGTGGGCGGCATAGCGGAGACGAATGACGAACGAGTCATTGGGGCCTTCTCCGTCGCGCTCTCGGACAACTTCGGCGGAGACGCCGAGAGGATTGCCGAAGAGAACGAGAGCCTGATCAACGAGGTGGGTACCGAGGTCGTAGAGGATGCCTCCGTTGGAGGCGTCGTTTTTCCAGGGCACGCGGGGTGCGCCAGGATTCCAGCGGTCCATGCGGGATGTGAAATGGACGATACGGCCGAGAGAATCTTCATGCATCACTTTCTGGAGTGTCAGGAAGTCACTGTCCCAGCGGCGGTTCTGGAAGGGGATGGCGAAGAGTTTCTTCGATGCGGCCAAAGCCAGGATTTCGGCGATCTCCGTGGAGTGCATGGCCATGGGCTTGTCCACGACGATATGCTTGCCAGTGTTAAGGGCCTGAATGGCGTGGCCGTAGTGCGTGTTGCTGGGCCCGGCTACGATGATGAGCTGGAGGGTAGGGTCGGCGAGGAGCGCTTCGACGCTGCGGACGGTTTTTATGCCGGGGTAGCGCTTGGAGGCTTCGTTGGTAGTGCGCTCTACGACGGAGACGAGCTCGAAACCTTCTACCGAGGCGAGAAGTGGCGCGTGGAAGACGCGGCCCGCAAGGCCAAAGCCGATTAAGCCTACTCGAATCATGAGTACAGGGTACAGGGTGTGGGGTGCAGGGTACAAAGATGCGTTAGTTGGGCCGGCCAAAGAAGAGGATGTAGCCGTCGGGGTCGGCTAGCTCGAAGCCGAGCAGGTTCTCGGTGGTGATGCCGAGTGGCTTGTGGAAGATTACGTTTGCGGATGTGAATTCAGCGGCGAGGGCTTCCGGGGCGGGGACGTAGAGATAGGTGTCCCACTTTATCTCGTGGTTGCGCAAAGAGTTTGGCAACGGCGGTGTGTTCGAGTCTGACTTGATGAAGATCATTGAGCCGTCGCGGCTGATGATGGCGAAGAATGGATTGCTCTCAGGGTGCTGGTGCATCACTTCAAAGCCCAGCTTGTCGCGGTAGAACGCGATGGTCTGCGGGACATTGCTGACGAGGAAGAAGGGCGCGATGCTTTCGATTTTGGCTCGCGTGGCCTGTGTCTGCGTCATGGCCAGAACATCCTACAACAGGGCTTATGAATTTTGGAACAGGAAGAATTGGGCAGCACGTAACTTTTATGCTTGTACGAGCGAATAATAGAGTGCAGTACGTGGAGGTTTGTATGATTCGTTTTGTTTCCGTTCGGCGAAACTTCTTGGCAGCGATTTTTGCGCTTGGACTTGCCGGTTGCATGCCGGCGCAGACGCGGATGGGGATCCCCGCTCCGCAAACGGACGTTCCCCTCGCGAAGGCTCCTGGGAAAGAGACTGCCATCTTTGCGGGAGGGTGCTTCTGGGGAATCCAGTCCGTCTTTGAACGCGTGAAAGGCGTGGTTGCGACTACGGCGGGATACTCCGGTGGCTCCGCAGCTTCGGCAACTTATGACCAGGTGACAACGGAACGAACCGGACACGCCGAGTCCGTCAAGGTGGTCTATGACCCGTCAAAGATTACGTATGGAAAGCTGCTGCAGATTTTCTTTTCGGTAGCGCATGACCCCACACAACTCAACCGGCAAGGACCAGACGTAGGCACCTCGTATCGCTCAGCGATTTTCTACACCAGCGAGGAGCAGCAAAAGCTCAGCACGGCATATATCGCGCAGCTTGATGCGGCGCATGTCTTTGCCAAGCCGATTGTGACGCAGGTAACGCCGCTGAAGGGCTTTTATGATGCGGAGTCCTACCATCAGGACTATGCGCTGCATAATGCTGATAATCCATACATCTTAGTCTGTGACCGGCCTAAGATTAACGCGCTGAGACAGGAGTTCCCTGACCTGTTTTTCGATTACAAAGGCAAATAAAACTGCCGTGCCACCGAGCCGGAATCACGCTTCGAGTTTGTAGCGGGTTTCGGCCAGGCGGTAGAGGCGTCGCCATACCAGGCGGTTCATGGTGACGACCATGAGCGAGATAAGAATGGTGGCCAGCAGAATGATGGGAAAGCGCCCCGCGTCGGTGGCAGAGGTGATTTGCGCGCCAAGGCCGGTGGTTTGCAAAATGCCGCTTTTCACATGAGCATACTCAGCCATGACAGAAGCGTTCCACGCGCCGCCGCTGGCTGTGACCATGCCGGTAACGAGATACGGAAAGATGCCGGGAAGAATGAGCTTCGTCCAGCGCTGGTAGCGAGAGAAGTGAAAGAGGCGCGTAACTTCGCGAAGGTCCGAAGGGATGGACATAGCTCCGGCGATGACATTGAAGAGGATGTACCACTGCGTGCCCAGCAGCATAAGCGCAACAGAGCCGACACCAATGCCCGCGCCAATCTTTACCAGTCCCATAAGAATAACCGGATAGAAAGCCGATGCCGGGACCGACGCCATAACCTGCGCAACGGGCTGCACAATGCGCGCAAAGCGCGGATTGAAGCCGATAGCTACGCCCACAGGAATGGTCCAAAGGGCGGAGATAAGCAGGGCCGCATTCACGCGAAGAAAGGTCGCGAAGGCTCCGGCAAGAAGCGACAACAGCTCATGCGTGGTGATGGTGTGGAGCATGGCTATAGCCTGCAGGGCTGCCCATGCGCCGGCAATGAGGAGCGCCGTAAGAAGCGTCCAGAAGACGATAGAGCCTTGGCGCTTGCTGCCGTCATCGTCAATAGGCTTAACACGCTTTGTGGTCAGCGCCAGACGGCGGTAAATAGGCTCTTCGAGGCTTGTCCAGATGCGGCCCGGAACGGCGCTGAGGCGCGAATGGCGGAGGAGTTCAAGGATGGGCGAGCCGACGCGATCAGCGGACTCCGCCTGCTCAAATTTGAACTTGTCACTCCATGCAATGAGCGGACGCCATAGAAGCTGGTCCGTGGATACAACGATAAGAATGACGGTAGCAATACCGCTGATGAGCGAAGTTACATCGCCGGATTCCGCAGCGGACTGCATATAGCTGCCGAGGCCGGGAAGCTGGAAGTTGCGGTCGCCCATGGTGAACATCTCGCAGAGCATGAGGGCGAACCAGCCGCCGGCCACGGAGACAATGGAGTTCCAGACAAGGCCGATGGTAGCGTGAGGCATTTCAAGCTGCCAGAAGCGTTGCCATGCGGAGTAGCGATAGATGCGTGAGGCTTCCGTCATCTCGCGGGGAATGGATTTGAGCGAAGAGTAGAAGCTGAATGCGAGGTTCCAGACCTGTCCGGTGAAAATGAGCAGGATGACGGCCAGTTCAATGCCTAGCTGACGGCCCGGGATGAGAGCGACCATGGCAAGGACAACCGGCGGAAGAAAGCTTTGAACGGGGATGGACTGGAGAATGTCGAGGACAGCAACCATCCATGCTTCAATGCGCGGGTTGTAAACAGCGATGTATCCATAGGCAATGGCAAAGACAAGCGAAAGCAGATAAGCAATGCCAATGCGCATGATGGAGTAAAAGGCGTAGACCGGCAGCGCACGGGCCGAGTGCGAGATGGGCACAACAGGAGCGGGCGAGCCGAGCCAGTAATGCGCGATGTGAAGCACACCAAAGAAGAGCGCAAGCGCACAGAAGGCCACGCCAACATCAATGACGAATGGCGAACGGCGTACGGTAACGAGAGAGCGCGCGAAGGGGTGCTGAAGCTTCACTCTTCGTCTCCGTTAGTGAGGGATTCGGCTTCCTCTTCTTCATCGCTCGGCAGGAAGAAGCGGCGGCGGGTGGCGTCGAAGTCGAAGAGCTCGGCGTAACGGCCCCAGTTGATGGCGGTGTCGAGCTGGCGAAGACTTTCCTCGTCGGAAAACTGCTCGTCGAGTATGTCGAGGAAGAAGTCTTCGGGAACGGAGTTGTCGGATTTCGATTCGATGGCGCGAACAATCTGGCGGAGCAGCAGCACGTTGGTGGTGGCTGCTTCGCGGAAGAGCTCTTTCTGGCGAAGAATTTCGGAGTTGGCAAAATCCGCGCCGGATTCGGTGATGGCGGCGTCGCCTTCTTCCACCTTGAGAAAGCCGAGAAGCTGCGCAGCATCCACGATAGGTAGCAAGTCATCGATTTCAAAGGCAAGGTCGTCAGCGAGGCGGTAGATATCGTCGCGGCCACCGTGGTCAATAAGCAGTTCCAGTAGGCCGGCAATACCGCCGGGCCGGGCATGCGGCAGCATCTGATAGCGCATCTGGCGCTGGTCGCGGATAGGCCGGCCATCGGGTTGCGTAGGCACCTCGGCGGGCGTTACATCGGGGCGCGTTAGCACCTTGTAGATGTAATCGACAAGCTGGGTAAAGGCCTGCGATTTACGGTCGCGGGGCTGCGGAATAGGCACTCGGAAGTCTGTGCGGATATGGCCAGGGTTGCGGCCCAGAACGATGATGCGGTCGGCGAGGAGCACCGCTTCTTCAATGTTGTGCGTGACGATAAAGACGGCGCGGGTAGGCATGGTCTTTTTCGACCATAGCTCCAGTAATTCTGAGCGAAGGTTTTCGGCGGTGAGGACGTCGAGTGCTGAGAAGGGCTCGTCCATGAAGAGGACTTCCGGCTCGACGACGAGGGCGCGGGCAAAGCCTACGCGCTGGCGCATGCCGCCAGAGAGCTCCTTGGGATAGGCAGCCTGGAAGCCTTCGAGGCCGACGGTTTCCAGCATGTGGAGGCTGCGTTCGCGGCGCTCGTCGGGAGCGACTCCGCGGGCCTGCAGCGGGGCTTCCACGTTTTCAAGGACGGTGAGCCAGGGGAAGAGCGCGAAGGACTGGAAGACGATGGAGACGTTGACCTGTGCCTCAGCGATGGGTTTGCCGTGCCAATAAACCTGGCCAGCGGAAGGGCGCGAAAGGCCTGTCATCATGCGGAGCATGGTGGATTTACCGGAGCCGGAGGGACCGAGGACTGCCAGGATTTCGCCGGGGAGGATTTCGAGATCAGTAGCCGCGATAACCTGAATGCGGTTTTCGCTGGGCTGGGCGTAATACTTCTCGATCTTTTCAGCACGAATGATGGCTTCGGACGGATTGCCGGTTTGCGCGGCGGTCGAGTTGGGGATGGTTGCCTCGCTCATGCACGTGACTCCAGTACCGAAGGGTTCTATTACTACGGTTGAAAATTCAAATTGAGACGAATAAGACGAGTGTAGAATGAATGAGTTGCAATCGGGTAAATCAGGCATCACTCGAATGGATGGGATGCACTTTTGCGTGTAACCGTGGAACGGTAGTGCTCCTGATTCAGCGTATCATTGGGAGAAGTCCCTTGGCTGCTCAGGTTCGTTAGTGTGTCAAAAGAAGACATTGTCCATGATTCTGCCTACGGATTGCCTCCAGGAGTCACTGAGAAATCGAGAACGGTAACAGGAGACTATGTCCGAAACTTCTTCTAAACCTAAAGTGCTGGTGGCCGATGACGAACGCGTCATTGCGGATACGCTGGCGATGATTTTGAACCAGAGCGGCTTTGAAGCGCGTGCAGTGTATACGGGCGAGAAAGCGCTTGAGATAGCACCCGAGTTTAAGCCCGATATGCTGATTTCCGACGTCATTATGGCCGACCTGACCGGCATCGACGCCGCCATTAAGATTCGCGAACTGCTGCCTTCGATTAAGATTTTGCTGTTTTCCGGGCAAGCGGCGACAGCCGATCTGCTGGAAAAGGCGCGGGCCCAGGGGTATGACTTTGAGATTCTGGCGAAACCCGTGCATCCGCAGGACCTGCTGAATAAGCTGCGGAATGTAAAGTAAGTCAGGGGCGAGAGCAGACAACTGCTGGTCGCTTCCCTGCTCCGCCGATTCTGCTGTGATATCTGAAATGTAACGGCCCGTCCTTGCGGACGGGCCGTTTTGTGTTTGGGATTAGTTCACCGTGAGGGTGATGGTAGTGGTGGGCGCAGGGGTGACGGCTGGGGTTCCTGTGCCGGTGATCGTGAAGGTGTAGGTTCCAGCTGTGGTGCCTAGATTGGAGTTCCCTCCTCCACCACCTCCGCTACCGCCACCTCCACAGGCCGAAATGGCGCCGAGGGCCCCTATGAGGATGAGGACGCCGAGCATGGTGCGCCAGGCACGGCGACGGGCTGGGATTCCAAGGAACACAAGCAGTGCTAAAAGTGTTGCGGCTCCGGTCCTGAGCCCATTGGATTTTGCGAGTTTACCGGGGACAGCAGATGCCGCGGTAGTGGAGAAGTTTACCGTTGCGGTTGCGCTGGTAGCGGAAGAACTGAGCGAAACCGGGGAGCTGGTAACGATGCACGTGGGTAAGTGTTGTGCGCCGCTTGGTGAAGATGTCAGCGCGCACGTAAGAGCTACGGAGCCTGCGTAGGCGGTTGATGTGGTGACAGTGATGGTAGAAGAAGCAGAAGCGCCGGCAGAGATGAAGCTCGGCGTGGAGCCGCTAAGCGAGAACGTTGCCGGCGCGGTGATGTTGACGGTGGTTGTGCCGCTGGCATTGCCGTAGATGCCGTCACTGCCGTAATCGACCTCGATTGGCGTACTGCCGGGAGTGAGCGAGTTGGCAGGGACTGTAAAGGTGTAAGAACCGTTTACGAGTTCCTGCGGAACAAGGAAATTTTTGTTGTCTGCCCAGCCTTCGACAGAACCGGTGGGCACGGGCGCGCCCGACGGCCCGCTGACGCTGACTGCGAGAGTAAAGGAAGCGCTGCTGCCGATAGTGGCAGCCGAGGGGGTAACTGTCACCGTGGGCGTAATGGGATTGACGGTGAAGGACGGGTCTCCGCTGACTGCCGAAGCGTAGGTAGTGTCTCCACCATAGCTGGCATAGATGATGTTATCGCCCTGGCGCAATGCGTATGGTGGCACAGTAAACGTGGCAGCTCCATTTTCCAGTGTCTTCGAGGCAGTGTAGACCGCGCCGTAAAAGAAGGAGTTGATGACCAGCCGGACAGAGCCAGTAGGAGTGCCGGAAGAGCCGGTGACTGTGACGGGAACAGAGAACGAGTCATTGACGGAGACGGTAGATGGAATCGAGCTGCCGAGCGAAACTGTCGCCGTTTGCGTTCCCGAAGGAGATTGCCAGAAGTTGATTAGCTGCGCTACGTCCACGCTACCCAGGCCCGTAGCCAGATCGTATCCAGTAGCCGTGTCATAGCCGGTAAGGAAATAGTTGCCCGCTGTGTTCTTGCTGCAGTTGGGAGATCCACTCGTGCATGGGACTGAGATGTTGCCCTGCGTTGTGTCGTGGAAGACTGCAGCAGCGTGGGACGAGGCGGCGAGCTGATACAGAGTTTGCACAGCGCCAATGCCGAGACGGCTGCCCTCCATTTCCTGCACCATGGCGAGAATTCCGGCAAAAGCGGGAGCGGATGTGGAGGTTCCGCCATAGCCAACGAAGAAGAACGTGCTTTGGCCATTCACGGTGGTGTCTGAGCAATTGGCTGTGATGGTAGTTGAGCCTGAGGTGCCAGTGGTGTCCGTGCAAACAAGCCATGTGGCATTGTCATAGCCGTTGCCAGCCATGAGGGAGATGTCGGGGAGGTCCCGTACGTTGTCAGAAGGCACTCCGGGGCCTTGCTGCCAGGATGGCTTCGTGTAGCCGCTGGCGCAGGTGGTTGTGACAACTCCGTTAACAACGCTGCTTGAGGTGGTAATGCAGGAACTTTTGCCGCCTGAGCCGCCTACGATGTTGGTCTTTCCGGTCTTTGAGTCAATATTAGGGGCATTCTGCGCTAGAAGACCATTGGCAGTGGTGGAATCGTTCCAGGTTGCTTCAGGAATGTAACCTCCCGCAGTGCGATAGTACGTGGAAGCGTTGCCGGAACTGCTGGTGTCCACATAGGTGCTGAAATCCGTCAGCAGGGCGTAGAAGTCCGTGCCGCCGACGGCGATGTTGTATGGCGTAGAGGCAAAGCCGCTGACCTGCAGACCGGATTGCGCAGCCTGCTCGGTATTGTCGTTGTCACACCCGGCAGAGCCTGAGTCTCCGGTGGAGACTGTGACGGCGATTCCCTGTGCGGCGAACTGTTGCCAGAGATTGTTGAAGTAGGTATTGCTGGCCGCGCCCATACCCATTTCGCAGGAGCCGAAGCTGAGACTGAAAATATCGACCGTATTGTCGGTGGCTGCTTGCTCGATGGCGTCAGTCAGGTTAGCAGAGGTGTAAAAATGAATGGCCGCTTTGGGAGCCATGCCGCCGGCCAGCTCCGTGTCGATATAAGCTTCGTCCGTGTCATTGGGGTTGGTAGCGGGATTGGAAACGAGATTGGTGATAGTAGGCGCGGTGGTGTCACCGAGGAAGCGAGAACGATAGTTGACTACTGTGGAGGCCTGAATGGGTGAGTTGCCGCCTATGCCGATGGTAACGCCAGAGCCGGTGTATTGGGGAGTGCCCGAAGATGTGAATTTTTCGTTATAGCTGTTAGGCGAATCGTAGATGCTGGCCGCATCGGCAGGGGTGAGATAGAGGCCGTATTGTTCACAATTTCCGCTGCTGTCGGTGGTGCAGGTGGTGAGGAATGGCCTTGCTCCACTGATTTGAGAGGACTCCTCAATCGGCGCCAGACGCTTTGTCTGCGCATTCAACTGGCCCATGCCGACGACGACGTGAAGTGGGCGGGGCTGGATGGTGTCGAGTTTGGCAACACCAGTTATGACAGGCGCAAGAGCGGCGGGGATGCTGGGGTTCTTGACGTTTGCGAGGAACTCTTCGCCGTTGACATCGAAGGAATGAATTTCAGTCTGGAAGGCGGCTTCAAGCTGTGCAACTGAACCAGAGAAGGCGATGCTGATGCGGCCGGGAGCGACGGGCTGCACGGTAAAGCCCTGCGCCTGGAGCCAGGTGACGAGCGTGCTGATATCAGCGTCGGACGGGCCGTAGAGCTTTCCGAATTGCTGCGGCGTGAGCCACTTGTGATAGTTGGGCGAGGATGGGTTAATCTGCTCGCCCATGAATTTGCGCAGGGCCGCATCCTGCTGTGCGGAGCGAGCTAGAACAAGGCGTACGCTGGTTAGCTGTGCGCTTGCAGAGGCGCGGCCACGATCAAATTGCGGACGGGCATGGCCGGGAACTCCGCCTTTGAGGGTGACGCGCGCGGACTCATCGATAGCCGACACAATGCGTGGTGCGTTGATTGCGTTTTGCGCCGGGGTGGATGGAATAAAAATGCAGAGAACCGTTAAGGCAAAGAGCAGAGACAAAGGAAGACGGGACATGGAGTGTATCCTGTACCTCTCAAACAGTCATGATGTGAATTTGTGAAATCCCAGTAACGGTGGCAGGAAAAGCCCCGTCGGTGGGTGACAGTATCTCAACTGGGCGGGCGGTTCGTCACTAAAAAAAGACAAGCGCGCTTCGTTCCCTGAAGCTCCTTAGCTCCCGTGTCTGTGGAAAAACCCTGTCAAGCCCTTTTACGGAAAATATCTTCTAAGTCATTGATTTGATTACGCAAAAAACTTCGTCAACTTTGCGCTCAATTATGGTCATTTATGCCAAACTAAAAATAAGTAAACAAACGGCCCGATTCCCAAGGAATCGGGCCGTTCTGTTTTTCCGCCGCGGCAAATCCGCCACGAATCCACGGGGGCCCCAGTCCCTACAGTTGGAGACCGGGGATACCTATACCGCGAGTTCCCCAATTTCCAGCTATCCCACAAAGAAAGGAGAACCTAATGCACTCAATGGCAGGCACAACCAACTTGTCCCTTATCCCTGCCTTCTGCACAGTTCCACAGTTCAGGAATAAAGAAACTGCACAGTCCCTGTGCAATCCTCTTCAACTCAAACAAAACAAACAATCTGGGGGAAGGCCCCCACTGTGCGCATACACACAGAGATGCACAGTCGCACTGCCGTCAACCAACGGACTGGACAGTTCCCTTGCCTGTCAGTTCTTCCATGCGCTCAATCCAACCTTTGTCCGCAGCCACGGACATCTGTTCCGGCTCAAGAATCACAGCGTACTGGCCTTTCTTTTCAAGGTGGAACATGATTTTTCCAGGACCGGGAGCCGAGTCCACAGCCGAGCGAATCGTAGAGAAAGTCTCTTGCGAAACACTGTCGAGGTTGATGCGGATGCGGAGGGCTCCGGGAAGCTTGATCTGCACGCCGTCAAGTGGCTGGATAGACGTGATGGACAACTTGGGCGCAGCCTCTTCTTCTCCCATGAGCACGCCGCGCATGAGAACAGGGGCTTCAATTTTGAGCTGCTGCTGAAGACGCTCGTAATCGCGGGCAAAAGCAATGAGATCAATTTTGCCGCTGGAGTCTTCAAGCACTGCTTGCGCATAGAGCTTGCCGTCGCGCTTGCTTTTCTGCACGCGCAGACCGTGGATGAGGCCGGCGATCTGCAGCTCGTCCGAGGGGTCCATCTCTTTGCCCCAGCGGCGCTCAGGAGGTTTGCGTTCGAGGGCTTCCGCGATGGAGATGACGCCGGGGAGATTACGAATTTTGTCAGCGTACTTGTCAAGCGGGTGGCCGGAGACGAAGAAGCCGAGAACTTCTTTTTCATTGGCGAGGCGCTCAGTTTCATCCCAGTCGGGAACGCGCGGGAGATCGTCGGTTTTGTGGGATGCGGGAGCTACGTCGTCGAAGAGGCCGAAGAGCCCGGTCTGTCCATGCTCGGCGTCCTTTTGCGCTTTCTGTGCCTGCTCCATTGCCTTGTCTACGGCGGCGTAGAGCGGGCCGCGCTTGCCAAGGGAGTCGAGCGCACCGGCTTTGATAAGCGACTCGATGACGCGCTTGTTCATGACGCGGAGGTCTACTTTTTCACAGAACTCCCAGATGTTGTTGAAGCGGCCACCGAGTTCGGTACGAGCGGCCATGATGGATTCGATGGCGTTGCCGCCTACGTTCTTTACTGCAGCGAGGCCGAAGCGGATGGCATCGCCTTTAGGCGTGAACTGCGAGCCGGAAATTTGCACGTCAGGTGGCTCAACGGCAATGCCCATCTCTTTGCACTCAGCGATGTACTTGACTACGTTTTCGGGCTTTGAGGTTTCCGATGTTAGAAGCGCGGCCATAAATTCGACCGGGTATTTTGTTTTGAGATATGCCGTCTGATAAGAGACAAGGCCGTAAGCAGCCGAGTGCGACTTGTTGAAGCCGTAACCTGCGAACTTTTCCATCTGGTCGAAGAGTTCGCCGGCGGTTTTCTTGGGGTGCTTGTTGATTTCGGCGCCGGACATGAAGCGCTCGCGCTGCTTGGCCATCTCCGCGGGGATTTTTTTACCCATGGCGCGGCGCAGCAGATCGGCTTCGCCGAGCGAGTAGCTGGCGATGACGTTGGCGATCTGCATGACCTGTTCCTGATAGACGATGACGCCAAGGGTCTCTTTCAGGATGCCTTCCAGCTCGGGGAGCATATATTCCACTTTGCGGCGGCCCCACTTGCGCTCGATGAAGTCGTCGGTCATGCCGCCTTGGATTGGGCCGGGGCGGAAGAGGGCTGTGAGCGCAGTGAGGTCTTCGAGTTTGTCAGGCTTGTAGCGGCGCAGGATGTCGCGCATGCCGTTCGATTCAAACTGGAAGATGCCCGATGTGAGCGCGGTCTGGAAGATCTTCTTGTAGGTCTCCTCGTCGTCGAGGGGGATGCTATCGATATCGATATCAATGCCGCGGTTTTGTTTGATGAGCGCGAGGCAGTCGGTGATGACGGTGAGCGTCGTCAGGCCGAGGAAGTCCATCTTGAGAAGGCCCATCTTTTCGACGGCCTTCATGTCATAGGCGGTGACGATTTCGTCGTTTTTCGTTTTGGCTACGGGAACAAGGTCAATAAGCGGACGCGGCGCGATGACGACTGCGGAGGCGTGTACGCCCTGGCCACGGACGAGGCCCTCTAACTTCTTTGCTGTGTCGATGAGCTCGCGGATTTGGGCTTCGCCGTTGTAGGCTTTCGCGAAATCGGGAACGTCTTCGAGCGCCTTGTCGATGGTCATGCCGACAGTCGCGGGGATGAGCTTGGCGATGCGGTCTACGTCGCCATAAGGCATGTCGAGAGCGCGGCCACAGTCTTTGATAGCGGCCTTGGCGGCCATGGTGTTGAAGGTAATGATCTGCGCTACCTGATCGCGGCCATACTTACGGGTTACGTAGTCGATGACTTCGCCGCGGCGGTTCATGCAGAAGTCCACGTCGATATCAGGCATGGATACGCGCTCGGGGTTGAGGAAGCGCTCGAAGAGGAGGACATTCTGCATGGGGTCGATGTTGGTAATTTCCATGCAATAGGCAACGAGCGAGCCTGCGCCGGAGCCACGGCCCGGGCCGACGGGGATGCCGTGGTCACGGGCGTACTTGATGAAGTCCCACACGATGAGGAAGTAACCGGAGTACTTCATCTGGTGGATGATGCCGATTTCGTAGTTGAGGCGGGCTTCGTACTCGGCGATGGACTTGCGGAGTTGGCCGCGGTCCTGAAGCTGGCGAATCGATGTGTCGATGCGCTTCTGGAAGCCCTGACGGCAGACCTGCTCGAAGAAGCTGTCGATGGTTTCGCCTTCGGGCACATCGAACTGCGGGAATGGATTGTCTACGGCGCTGAGCTTGAGGTTGCAGCGCTCGGCGATTTCCATGGTGCGCGAGAGGACGCCGGGATGGTCGGGAAAGACCCGCGCCATTTCATCGGCGCTTTTGACGAAGAACTGGTCGGAGTCAAATTTAAAGCGGTTGTGATCATGGACCTTTGCGCCGGTTTGTACACAGAGCATCACGTCGTGCGCATGGGAGTCGTCACCGCAGAGATAGTGCGAGTCGTTGGTGGCGAGCATGGGGATGCCCAGGTCTTTCTCGAGGCGGAAAAGGTCTTTGTGAATCTTGCGCTCGGCTTCGAGGCCCTGGTCCTGGATTTCGATGTAGAAATTGCCCTTGCCGAAGATGTCCTGATACTGCTGCGCTACAGCCTTTGCTTTTTCGTAGTCATTTTGTTCGCCAAGGAGTTCGCAGACTTCTCCGCTGAGGCAGCCAGTCGTGGCTATCAGGCCCTTCGCGTTTTCTGCAAGGAAGCGCTTGCTGATGCGGGGCTTGCGATAGAAGCCGTGCAACGACGATTCGGAGGTGAGGCGGATGAGATTGCGGTAGCCTTCTTCGTTTTCGGCGAGGACGAGGAGGTGGTTGTACTCTTTTTCTCCGCGCTCAATTTGCACCGGGGCGCGATGGTCCTCGTTTTTGGTCACGTAGAATTCGCAGCCGAGGATGGGCTTGATGCCCTTCTTCTTAGCGGCGTCGAAGAAGTGGACCGCGCCATAGATATTGCCGTGGTCGGTCATGGCGACGGCCTTCTGGCCAAGCGCGGCTACGCGGTCGATGAGCTTGTAGATATCGCAGGCGCCGTCGAGGAGGGAGTATTCGGTATGCAGATGAAGATGTGTGAACTCGGGCATGGCGGTAGTTCTATTTTAGTTGCGAATGCGATTGGGGTGCGGAGGGATTGGGTGAGGAAAACCGGGTACGGAATTACTTTGTGGGTTCTGTGAGCTTTCTGATTACCTTTGCACGGTTTGAGGGCGTTGCAGGTTGTGCCCTCGGCTGTTTTCCGGCATCGTAATTATCAGGGAATGTTGAAAGCAGGGGGGAAAGCACGGGATGAGACTGGTGGCGGCGTTGTTATTGGCTGGGGCGGCGACGGCGGGAGCGCAGTATCTGCCTTCGTACCCGAATACGCAGCAAACACAAGCTCCAGCTACGACACAGACGCCGGATGTAACAGCGGATCAGGATCTGCCGCCTGCCGTCTCCCTTCCCGTTAAGACTGGGCCCTCCGATGGCGTGGCGCTGGCACGGCTTGAGGCTTTCAAAAAGTCCGACGTGAAGTTCAGCGTGGATGATCTCGTAGATATTTTGCAAGACAAGCGGCATGAGGGATGGGTGCTGACGGCGTACCCCGATCCGCATACAGCGCAGCCGCTGATTGGCGCGGGGTTCAGTTTGGATTTGCCGGAGCGTGTGCATCCGCAGAAGGATATTGCGAATCTGAACCAGTTTATTGAGCCTTCGTCTGCGGAGTTGTGGCAGGCGGCGGGGCTGCCTCCGGAAAAGCTAAAGGAGATTCTCAGGGTTTATTACAAGCGATTGGATTCGTGGGGGAAATCTGGTTTTCGGTCGCAGATGATGACGCTTGATCCGCAAATTACAGAGACTGATGCGCAGGCGTTGACGCGAATTGGAGTAGTTCAGGCGGCGATTAACGCGAAGGCTTATACGAGGTATTTTCGCGAACTGACGGCCAGCCAGCAGATGGGGATGACGCAGCTTGTGTACCAGATGGGCGTGAATATGGAAGAGTTCACGACGTTTCTGGGGCTGATTAACCGGCAGCAGACGGATGATGCCGGAAACATTACGGCGGTTGCGCCGAGTGCGCAGTACTGGCATGACGTGCAAAAAAGCTTGCTGGATAGCCGCTGGGCGCGGGCTTATAAGGACAGAGCAACGGCTGTGGTGGCGATGTTTGATCCGCGATATGCTACGAGCCCTACGGCAGCGGAGCGGAAGGTATACGCGGTGTTGCATCCTCCGCGACGGCGCGCACGCGGAAGACGCGGGGAGTTGCGTGAGACACAGCTGAACAAGCGGCATGTGACTGGCGCACGCAAAGGGGCTGGACGGCGGCGGAGAGAATAAGACCCATGGGCTGGAGTGGTGACGGGCTATACTTACGCCAAGCCTATGCGCAAATCCGTCTCGACTTTTACACTACTTGCTGTTCTGCCGGGCATGATGATGGCCCAGGCTGCATCTCAACCTGTTGCAAAGACGAACACCTCCCCGAAGATGACCAAAAAGCTTACGCCTGAAGAAGTACACCGCTCGGCGATTGTGATTGACACGCATGCCGACACAACGCAGCGGTTTGTTGATGAGAATTTCGACATGAGCGATCCGCTGAAGGGTGGACAGCTCAACCTTGAATCCGCGAAAAAGGGCAACCTAGGCGCGGAGTTCTTTTCTATCTGGGTTGATCCCGAGATTTACAAAGGGCAAGACGCTCACCGAACGCTGGTGCTGATTGATGCAGTGAAGCAACAGGTGGCGAAGCATCCGAATGAGATGATGCTGGCGACCTCTCCCGAAGATATTGAAAAGGCACACCGCGAGCATAAGCTTGCAGCGCTGATGGGCATTGAGGGCGGGCACTCGATTGAGAACTCGCTGGCGCTGCTGCGGGACTACTATGAGTTGGGCGTGCGGTACATGACGCTGACGTGGTCGAACTCGAATGGCTGGGCGGATAGCTCGGGCGATGATACCGATACTTCCGTTCCGCATACGAAAGAGGGGCTGAGCGAGTTTGGCAAGGACGTGGTGTATGAGATGAACCGCCTGGGCATGATGGTGGACATTTCGCATGTATCTGATAAGACTTTCTACCGGACGCTGGTGATTTCGCGGGCTCCGGTGATTGCTTCACACTCGGCGGCGCGTGCTCTGAGCGATGCCCCGCGCAATATGACCGATGAGATGTTGCGGGCTGTTGCCGTAAATGGCGGCGTGGTGCAGGTGAACTACTACTCGGCGTTTGTGTCGCAGGCTTATCGCGATGCGCAGAAGGCGCAGTCTGCGGAGGTGAAGAAGGCCGTGCAGGAGTTTAAGGACAAGGCTAAGGCAGAAGGCAAGGAAGTTACGTACGAGGATATTTCGCTGGTTGAGCGCCAGTATGCTGACCGGATTCCCCGGCCCCCGTTTTCCGCGCTTATTGACCAGATTGATCATGTTGCGAAGATTGCCGGCGTAGACCACACGGGGCTGGGCTCGGATTATGACGGCGTGAGCGGGCAGTTGCCGGAAGGTATGGATTCTGCCGCGGACTTGCCGAAGGTTACGGCGGAGCTGATGAAACGCGGTTACTCCGCAGAGGACTGCCGGAAGATCCTTGGCGGCAATCTGCTGCGCGTCTTCAAGCAGGTGCAAGAAGTTGCCAAGCAACTACAGGCGGAAGACAGGCCAAGGATTCGCGAAAAACAGCCGTTTGAAAAACCTCAGAAGTAACACCTCGAAAAGGCGCGGGATTCTTCTCCGCGCCCTTTGTCTTTCTCTTCCCTCCCCCTGTTTTATGATTCCCGGCATCTTTAGGAGGACTGTCTATGCGCATAGCATGCGTGTTTCCAATTGTTCTATTTGCAGCATCGTTATCGAGCCATGCACAGGCAGATAAGAGCCCTGCCGACAAGCCCGCGGATAAGCCCCTACCTACCGAAGTGACGACAGCGGGTTCAGTCACTGTCGGCGGGCAGGCTATCAGCTACAACGCGGTTGCCGGGACGATCACGGTGGGCGCGACGGATGCGGAAGATGCACAGCTTGGTTTAGATGGAAAACCAGAGCCGGGGAGCCAGCTTGCGCTGAATGCTCCAAAGGAACCGAAAGACGGGCCGGCGCTGGCAAAGATGTTTTATGTGGCGTATTTCAAGAAGGACGCAAAGGCTGAAGAGAGGCCGATTACGTTCTTCTACAACGGCGGACCGGGCAGCTCGACAGTGTGGCTGCACATGGGTTCACTGGGGCCGAAGCATGTGGCTACGCCGGGCGATCAGCACTTGCCTGCGGCGCCGTACAAGCTGGTGGATAATCCGAACTCGCTACTGGACACTAGCGATCTTGTTTTTATCGATATGCCGGGAACAGGCTTTGGGCGGCTGCTGGGAAAATATCCGGAGAAGGCATTCTGGGGAATTGATGAAGACGGGAATGCGTTTGCGCGGTTTATTCAGCGGTTCATTACGAAGTATGGCCGGTGGAACTCGCCGAAGTTTATCTTTGGCGAAAGCTATGGAACAACGCGGTCCTCTGTGCTGGTGGACATTCTGGAGAATGGGCACTCGTTCGATATTAACGGCGTGATTCTGCTGTCGCAGATCTTCAACTTTACAAGTTTTCTTGATCTTCCCAATACAAATCCCGGAGTTGATTTGCCTTACGTGCTGGGATTGCCTACCTATGCTGCTACGGCTTGGTATCACAAGAAGCTGCCGCAGCAGCCTGCGGCGCTGGAGCCGTTCCTGAAGGACGTGGAAGATTTTGCCATGGGCGACTACATGCGTGCGCTGTCGCTTGGCACGGATATCTCTGAGACGGAAAAGCAATCGATTGCAGAGAAGCTGCACAACTACACGGGATTGCCGACGGCGTACTGGCTGAAGGCAAATCTGCGCGTGAACGGCGGGGAGTTTGAGAAGGCAGTGCAGGACGATGCGAATTTGACGACTGGGCGGTTAGATTCCCGCTATTCGGGGCCGCATATGAATCCGCTAAGCGAGGGCGCGGATTATGATCCGCAGAGTTCTGCTATCTCCTCTGCTTATGTTTCGCTGTTCAATGAGTATGTGCGGCGCGACTTGAAGTATGGAGATGGGCAAACGTACTTGCCGCAGGCGCTATTTGGGGGCTCGCAATGGGATTTCAAGCATGGTGGCATTCCCTTCAGTGTGAACGTGTCGAATGATCTGGCAGAGGCGATGAAGACGAATCCCCGTTTGAAGGTGATGGTGAATGGCGGGTATTACGATTTGGCTACGCCGTTCTTTGCAGCGCAGTATGAGGAAAAGCACCTGCCGATTCCGCAATCGTTGGCGAAGAATATTGAGTATTCATGGTATGAGTCTGGGCATATGGTGTATGTAAATGACGCGAGCCTGAAACAACTGCATGATCGCGTGTCAGATTTTATTCGGCGAACAGTGGCGGATTCCAAGTAATCGTTTGCATACAGTGCAAGAAAAAATTTGGGCCGGGGTTACCGTTTGTTCCGTGTATAGTAGCGGACATGAAACGGATAATTCCGGCCTTGTTGTTTCTGCTGACGTCGATTTCCGGCACAGCTCAGACGTTCCATGTGACGTTTCCAACACAGGTAAGCTCGCAACCGCTCGACGGGCGGTTGTTGCTGCTGCTTTCTAATGACCCGAAACAGGAGCCGAGGTTTCAGATTAACGATTCGCCGCGCTCGCAGATGGTCTTTGGATTAACGGTGGATGGATGGAAACCGGGCGGGGCTGCGACGGTGGATGCGAGCGCGTGGGGTTATCCGGTGCGGAGCCTGAAAGATGTGCCGCCCGGCGACTACATTGTGCAGGCTGTGCTGAATAAGTACGAGACCTTTCACCGCAGCGATGGAAAGACGGTGAAGATGCACATGGACCAGGGCGAGGGACAGCACTGGGATATTTCGCCGGGGAATCTTTACTCGAAGCCGGTGAAGGTGCATGTTGGGCCGGGGGAAGCGCCGATTTCCGTTGAATTGAGTGAGGTGATTCCGCCGATCCCTGCACCAGAGGATACGAAATATGTACGGCATATTCGTATCCAGAGTGAGGTGCTGACGAAGTTTTGGGGCCGTCCCATGTTTGTTAGCGCGATTGTACTGGTGCCGGAGGGATTTGATGAGCACACGGAAGCACATTTTCCGCTGATGATCTTTCATGACCATTTTGTGGCGGAGTTCAGCGACTTTCGTACTACTCCGCCTGATCCGAATCTGAAGCCGGATTACAGCGAGCGGTTTCACCTTGCTGGGTACAACCGGATTCAACAGGAAGAGGCTTACAAGTTTTATCAGAAGTGGATTTCGCCGGGGTTCCCGCGTTTTCTGATTGTGAAGATTCAGCATGCGAATCCGTTTTATGACGATTCGTATGCAGTGAACTCGGCGAATGTGGGGCCGTATGGCGATGCGATTGAAGATGAGTTGATTCCTGCGATTGAGAAGAAGTTTCGCGGCATTGGACAGGGATGGGCGCGGTTTACTTATGGCGGTTCGACGGGCGGATGGGAAGCGCTGGCGGTGCAGGTTTTCTATCCGACACACTACAACGGCGCGTTTGCGGCTTGCCCGGACCCGATTGATTTTCATGAGTACACAAATATCAATCTCTACGAGGACAAGAATGCGTTTTATTGGGAGGGCGCGCACAAGCGTGTGCCGCAGCCTGCGATGCGCGATTACCTGGGGCATACGCTGATTACGACCGAGGATAACAATGCTTACGAGCTGGCGCTTGGTGACCATGGGCGCAGCGGTGAGCAATTTGATATCTGGCAGGCGGTGTTTGGGCCTGTTGGTGAGGATGGTTATCCGCAACCGATTTTTGATAAGAAGACTGGCGAGATTGACCACAAGGTTGCGGAGTATTGGCGCGAGCACTACGACCTTGAAGCGAAGCTGGAGCGGGAGTGGACGAAGCTTGGGCCGGAGCTTGCTGACAAGATTCACATTTATGTGGGCTCGGATGATACGTACTTTTTGAATAACGCGGTTTACCGGATGGAGGACTTTTTGAAGACGACGAAGAATCCTCCTTATGGCGGCGAGGTGACGTATGGGCCGCGAGCGGAACACTGCTGGAATGGCGATCCGACGCTGCCGAATGCATATTCGCGGCTGCACTACAACACGATGTATCTGCCGAAGATTCTGGAGCAGATTGAAAAGACGGCTCCTCCGGGAGCGGATTTGAAGAGTTGGCGGTATTGAATGGCTTGTGCACAGGCATAGATTTCTGATTTTCGATTGGGAGAGGCATGAGTTCGCCAACGGCTGCAGTACTTGGGGAGATTGGACTGACGGTTGCGGTACGTGAGCTGGCGGCGCGTGCGTGGGACGCGATTGTTGTTGGCGCGGGACACAACGGGCTGGCTTGCGCGGCTTATCTAGCGAAGGCCGGGAAGCGTGTGCTGGTGCTTGAAGCTCGACGACGTGTGGGCGGGGCTTGCACGATTGAGGAAGCATTTCCGGGTGTGAAGATGTCGCCGTGTGCTTACCTGGCAGGATTGCTGCATCCGCGAGTAGTGGAAGAGCTGGAACTGGCGCGGCGAGGGTTTGATTGGACTCCAGCTATAAATGGTTTGTTTGTTCCCTTCCTCGATGGGTCGAGTATTCAGCTTTGGGATGATGATGCGCGCTGCGAGGCGGAAGTGCGGGCGCTGGCTCCGGGCGATGTGGATGGATGGAAGGCGATGAACGAGGTGATTCGCCGGACACGGGATGCGCTGCGGCCTACGGGGGATGGAGATTTGTGGCTGAATGGCGCGGTAACGCGGGAAGAGATTGAGGAGCGGCTGGGTGCAGATGAGGAAGCTTGCGGGATGCTATTCGACTGGTCGATGGCGGAATTCCTAGAGCGATATATCCAGGACGAGCGGTTGCAGGTGGCGTATCTCGGGCAGGGCGTGATTGGGACGAATGCCAGCCCGTTTGATAAAGGCACGGCTTCGATTCGGTTTCATCATTCGTCGGGACGGTTGGGCGGAATGCCGGGGATGTGGGGCTATGTAAAGGGCGGCATGGGGATGGTGTCGTTCTACTTTTGCGATGCGGCGATGGAAGCTGGCGCTACTGTCGTTTCCGGTGTGAGTGTGGCGGAGATTGTGCCCGGTGAAGGCGTGCGGCTGGAGGGCGGTGAGTGGATTGCTGCCCGGGTCGTTGTGTCGAATGCTGATCCTGTGCGGACGTTGAAGATGCTCGGCGCGAATGCGGATGCGGCGTGGCGCGAGCGGATTGAGGATGTGCCGATTACGGGGTGCACGGTGAAGCTGAATGTGCATTTGCGCGAGCTGCCCAACTTCACGGCGCGGCCGGGAGTGAATGAGGCGCATCACTATGGGCAGATCAATGCTCCGCTGACGAAAGAGGAATGGAAGGCTGGGTTTGCCGTGGCGCGGCAAGGCTCGTTGCCGGAGCATTTGTGGTGCGAGCTTTACTTTCAAAGTGTGCATGATGCTTCGGTTGCGCCAGAGGGGACGCATACGATGAGCGTGTTTGCGCAGTATGTGCCGTATGCGTTTGCTTCGGGTGATTGGACGACGCGGAGGGATGAGGTGCGGAGGCTTGCTCTTGGTTCCCTTTCGCGGTTTTGCTCGAATATTGATTCTGCTGTGATTGATGCGCAGGTGTTGGGGCCGCCGGATATTGAAGAGAAGGTTGGCTTGACGGGTGGACATATCTTCCAGGGTGAGTGCTTGCCGGCTTACATGTGGCACAAGCGGTTGACGACGCGGACTCCTATGAGGGGGTTTTATCTGTGCGGGGCGGCTACGCATCCGGGCGGGAGCGTGATTGGCGTGAATGGGCGCAATGCGGCGATGGCGGTGCTTGCGGATCTTCATGCGGTCTAGATTTGTTCGCAAAGAACGCTCTGGTATGCTGCGCGAGGCATGAGTGAGAGTTCCGGCCTGAAAACTAAACTGAAGCGTGGCATTGGGTTTTGCGACCTAGCATTGTTTTATGTCATTAGCTGCTTGAGTATTCGCTGGATTGCAAGTGCGGCGGCGGCTGGGCCAAGCATCCTTGTTATCTGGGTTGCGGCGCTGGTGGGGTTCTTTTTGCCGCTTGCGGGATGCGTGATGGAGTTGTCGTCGCGGTATCCGCAGGAGGGTGGCATTTATGTCTGGGCGCGCGAAGGGTTTGGGGATTTTGTTGCGTTTCTGACTGGGTGGACCTACTGGATGAGCAACCTGCCTTATTTTGCGGGCGTGCTCTACTTTGGGGCGGCTTCTGCGCTGTTTGCTTTTGGGAAATCCGCGCAGGGACTGAGTGCCAGTCCGGTTTACTACTTGCTTTTCTCGGTTGTAGCGCTGGCTTTGATTACGGTGCTCAACATTCTTGGCGTGAATGCCGGCAAATGGCTAAATAATCTTGGCGCTTTGGCTACACTGGTTCCGCTGGCGGCGCTGCTGATGTTTGGTGCGGTGTGCTGGTGGCGGTTTGGGTCGGTGACACGGTTTGATTCGGCTGCGATGGTTCCGCATTGGTCGCTGGGGAATGCGGTGTTCTGGTCTACGGTCTTCTTTGCATTTTCGGGGTTAGAGTCGGGTTCGGCGATGGGGGATGAGATTGTGACCCCGCGGCGGACGATTCCGCTGGCGATTGTGGCGGGCGGTGTGTTGCTGACGGTTGGATATATTGCCGGGACGACGGCGCTTCTGGTGGCGCTGCCGAGTGATGCGGTTGGCGGGCCAGATGGGTTTATTCATGGGATTGCTCTGCTGAGTGAGAAGCTGCATGTGGGCTGGTTTGTGGCTCCGGTGGCATTGCTGGTGGCGCTGAATGCGGTGGGCGGTGCTGCTGCTTATCTTTCTTCCACTTCGCGGCTGCCATTTGTGGCGGGGATTGACCGCTATCTGCCATCGGCGTTTGGAGAGATTCATCCGAAGTTTCGGACGCCCTGGATTGCGATCGGCGTGTATGGGGTTGCGGGGATTGTTGTTGCCGTTTTGAGCCAGGCGGGGACTACGGTGCGCGGGGCTTATGACGTGCTGGTTGCGATGGGGTTGATTGCGTTTTTTCTGCCGTACCTTGCGCTGTTTGGGGCGATGATTCGGGTGCAGGATCGGGTGGTTGGGCCGGGGGTTCGGCGTGTTCCGGGTGGGAAGCCTGTTGCGATTGCGCTGGCGTGGATTGGAATTGCGAGTACGGTGGCTACGATTGTGCTTTCGATGTTTCCGCCGGATGATGATCCGAACAAGACGCTGGCGGTGGTGAAGATTGTGGGCGGTGCGGCGGTGCTGGTGGCGGCTGGCGTGGTTGTGTTCTGGGTTCGGCGCGGGACTGCTACGAAAAAAGCCCGGCTCGAAAGCTGATAACCTTAGAGTATGAAATTCGGCGTGATTGTCTTCCCTGGCTCCAACTGCGACCATGACACCTACAACGTGATTGCGGAGATTGCGCATCAGCCTGTTGAGTTCCTCTGGCATGACTCCGAGGATCTGAAGGGCGTGGATGCGGTGCTGGTTCCGGGCGGGTTTGCTTATGGCGATTATCTGCGGACGGGAGCGATTGCGCGGTTTTCTCCGGTGATGGGTGCGGTGAAGAAATTTGCCGCGGGCGGCGGAATGGTGCTGGGCATTTGCAATGGGTTTCAGATTCTTACCGAGTCTGGCCTGCTGCCCGGCGCGCTGATGCGCAATGCGGGGCTGAAGTACATCTGCAAGCAGGTGCATCTGCGGACGGAGACGGCTAATTCTGCGTTTACTAATTTGCTCAAGAAGGGCGAGGTGCTGGAGATTCCGATTGGGCATGCGGAGGGCAACTACTTCTGCACGCCAGAAGAACTGGCCCGGCTTGAGGCTGAGGACAGGATTGCGTTTCGCTATGCGACAGCTGATGGGGATGTGACGGCTGAGGCGAATCCTAATGGTTCGTTGTCGAATATTGCTGGTGTGCTTAGCGAAGGGCGCAATGTGCTCGGCATGATGCCGCATCCGGATCGGTCAAGCGAGAAGCTGCTTGGATCGGCAGATGGATGGAAGATTTTTGAGTCGATGATTGCGGCGTTGGCGGCGAAGTAAGACAGCTTTCGACTTGATGTTTCTCGGGACAAAGAAGAGGCATTTCTTCGCAATGAAAATTCAATTGCCAATCCTGGTTTGCGCATTCGTGATTGCCTACTTTGGATTGCAGATTGCTGCGCAAAACCCCCAGTCTTCTTCTGCAATCCCTCTGGACCGCAAGATAGAGCTCATGGTTCGTTCTCAGTTTAGTATTCCATCGAGTTGCGAGATCAAAATCACATCGCGTACGCCTAGTTCTATTCCTGGATATGACACGCTTCACTTATCTGTCATCAACGGTCGCGACAATGTGGATGCGGATTTTTTGATTTCTTCCGATAACAAGACGCTTGCGCGGCTTGATAAATATGACCTGAACGAAAATCCTGCTTTGTCGATAGATATGCAGGACAGGCCGGTTCGCGGAAATCCTGATGCTCCGGTCACGGTTGTTAGCTATGACGATCTTGAATGTCCGGTTTGCGGCAGGATGCACTCGATTCTCTTTCCGGAAGCGTTCAACCGTTATGGTGACCGAGTGCGGTTTATTTATAAGGACAACCCGCTGACCAATATTCATCCGTGGGCTTTGCACGCGGCGGTGAATGCGCATTGCCTTGCGAACCAGAGTGCTGTTGCTTACTGGAGCTATGTTGACTATGTTCACACGCACGGGCAGGAAGTGACGGGAGAACCGTTTGATGCGGTGAAGAGCTATTCGACACTAGATAAAATTGCTGCGGAGCAAGGCTCTAAGGCGAACGTGAATGAAAATCAGTTAGTAGCCTGCTTGAAGACGCAGGACGAAGCACCAGTGCTGCAATCCATGAAAGAAGCGGCTCGGCTGAGGCTGAACTTTACTCCTGCGTTGTTTGTGAACGGTGAGGAAATTCACGGGCTTACGAATGAGAGTGATGTGTGGACGGTGATCGATCGGGCGTTGCGCGAGACTGGCGTGCAGAAAACCACCGGGACAGCTAAATAATCCGATTGAATACCTAAAGCCTGCCTTGCAACTACAAGAGCAACTGCAAAAACAACCGCAGATCCTTCACTGCGCCTGAAAAGCGGCTACGCTCAGGATGACACTTCTTTTGGGGTGCGGGCAGATTGATTGGCAGGGCTTTAGCCCTGCCCTACCTTACGAAATCTGATCTTCTATTAGAGGCCTAAGCCGCCGTCTACTGGGAGGATTTGGCCGGTGATGAAGCTGGCTGATGTGGCGAAGTAGAGGACGGCTTCGGCTATATCGTTTGGGGTGCCGCTACGCTGCAAGGGGGTTTTGGCGATGATGCGCTGCGTGGTTTCTGTTGGCTCGGGGTCCATGTCGATCCAGCCGGGGGCTACTGCGTTGACTGATACTTCGGGGCCGAAGGATTTGGCCATTGTTTTGACCAGCATGTGGACGGCGGCTTTTGACGAGCAGTAGTGGGCGTGCGTGGGCCATGGGTGCAGGCCGCCTAAGGAGCCCATCTGGATGATTCTTCCCTTTGTGACGCGGAGGTATGGGAGGCATTCGCGCGAAAAGATGAAGGGGGCGCGGGTGTTGGTCTCGAAGATGGCGTCCCATTGCGCGGTGGGCATGGTGGCCAGATCGGCGGTCTCGTAGTTGGCGGCGTTGTTGACGAGGATGTTCAGGTGGCCGTGGTGCTTCAGGGTTTCTGAGACTGCCTGCTTGATTTCCTGCTCGTGGCGGACGTTGCAGCGGATTGCGTTTGCTTTGCGGCCTAATGCTTGTATGTCGGCTACGGTTTGTTCGGCTTCGTTTTTGCTGGTGTTGTAGGTGATGGTGATGTCAGCGCCGGCTTCGGCTAGTTTTAACGCGATGGCTCGGCCGAGGCGCTTGGCTGCGCCGGTTATCAGGGCGGATTGGCCATTCAGAGGTAGCAAGTCAGCGAGTCAGCAGGTTAGCGGTTTGTGCTGCGTTGAGGATATCGCTATTCCACCCTTGCGACAGGAAAAGTTGTAAGAATGAGGCACCCAGTGATTCGATCAAGCGGGGGATAAAGGCCATCCTGTTTCTTAAGGAGCTTTTCGGCACGACTGAAGTCGTGCCCTGATACAAAGCTCCATTCCCACTGATTACTGCGGCGGCATATTACTGCTGGGGCTTTTGCTGGTCCGGCTGGGGAGCGTCGGGCTTTTTTTCTTCGGGGTGGTCCTTGTAGATGCTGTACTGCTCACCGGGGCGCTTCATGCGGATTTCTACGCCCATTTCGGACTGGTCTACCTTGTAGTCCTTGCCGAAGGTCTGGAAGCCCTTGGCGATGACCTGCACGCGGAGCGTAGAGCCGGTTTCGATGACGTCGATGAGGGTCTTTCCGTCTTCGTCGGTCTTCAGCTCCATGTTGCCGTTGTCGTGGCCTTCCGCGGTTAGCTCATGGAAGATTACCGAGGCGTTCTCGATGGGCTTGCCGCTGGAGTCACGGAGGACCGTGATGTTGATGCGCGAGGTTGGCGGCGGGGCCTTGTACTTGCGGCCACGCTTTACTTCCTGCGCGTGGAGGCTGATAGCGGTGAGCGAGAGCACGAGAGCGGCAAGGATGGCAAAGGCGCGAACTGACTTACGGCGAATCATGAGCTTCATTTTATCTGGTTGGACGGATGGTGTGGGGATGAGGGAGCAAAAGGGGTCGTGGACACAGGTTGCAGGTGGTAGTTTTTCCTGTTTGCACTTAGAAGTGTGCAGAAAATAGGGATTTTTTGCCCTTATTGTTTTTACATATATAACAGAAAAATATGCTAGTTAAGTGTCTAAAAATGGGATGTCCGTGGGGGGGGAGGGGGGGACCCTCCGGGCTTACAAAATTACAGAAGCACAGATTCTTAGGTAGGGGGAGGGTAGCTTATTCTGCCCCGGAAAATGCTACGGCCCGATTGCGTTGGCAATTGGGCCGTTTTTTTGTGCATTTTTAGTGTGGCATAGAAGGAGTTAATTGTACGCAAATGATTCGGTGGAAAAGTTGGAACGATGGGGTGGCGGACTTTGGTAACTACGTAGACCGGCTGCGAAAGCAAAACCTCAGGGGCTAAAGCCCAGGGCGTTTCGGCCGGAGATAAATCCTCGCCCTACCAGTAGTCGTGCCCTGACACTTCTTAACTCAGTTGAAAATCAGGTAAGGAACTGGCTAAGAGCAACTGCAGATCCTTCGATTCCCTGCGGTCGCTCAGGATGACAGTGCCTGGGATATTGGTAGGAGGTGCGGATCGATATGAGTGCAATTCACTCAAGTTTTACAGATTGCCGCTTGACAACTTCCGGTGCGGCTTTCTAATTTAGCAGTTGGAAGGTTAGAGTGCTAGCACCGCTGGGAGCAGATTGCTTATTCCGGGTGCCACTTCACCGGCCAAAGATTTAGCCGTACCTGTTTCAAAACCTAAACATAATGACACAAGCCGGGCTGCGCCCGCCTTGTGTGTTGAAGGAGAAGGAAGCAATGGCAGCAACATCTGTAACGACCTTTACTCCGCTCCACGATCGCATCCTGGTTCGCCGTCTTGAAGAGACGGAGACCGTTCGTGGCGGCATCATCATTCCCGACAGCGCGAAGGAAAAGCCCCAGGAGGGCGAGGTCATCGCAGTTGGCAAGGGTAAGTCGAACGACGAGGGCAAGGTTTTCCCGCTGGATGTGAAGGCTGGCGACCGCGTTCTCTTCGGCAAGTACTCTGGCACCGAGATCAAGATTGACGGTGAAGAGTTCCTGATTATGCGCGAAGAAGAAGTTCTGGGAATCGTGAAGAAGTAAACGCGCTTCGCGCGAGTTTTCAGTTGTCAGTGGTCAGTGATCAGAAAAGACACTGGCTGGTATTTAGGCGTACCTGACAACTGACCACTGATAACTAACTACTGTTAGGAGATTGAAATGGCAAAGCAGATTCTGCACGGTGAAGAGTCCCGTCAGGCTATTCTGCGGGGTGTAAACACCCTTGCAAATGCGGTGAAGGCGACGCTCGGCCCCAAGGGCCGCAACGTTGTGATTGAGAAGAAGTTCGGTTCGCCGACGATTACCAAGGACGGCGTGACCGTTGCCAAGGAAATCGAGATCAAGGACCCGCTCGAAAACGTGGGCGCGCAGTTGGTGAAGGAAGTTGCTTCCAAGACCAGCGACGTGGCCGGCGACGGCACGACGACTGCTACCGTTCTGGCGCAGGCGATTTATCGCGAAGGCGTGAAGACGGTTGCTGCCGGTGCGAACCCTACGGCTCTGAAGCGCGGCATCGACAAGGCCGTTGTGACTGTTATCGGCAAGCGCGATGCGAATGGCGTTTACAGCGAAGGCGGTGCGCTTGGTCAGCTTTCGAAGCCTGTTGACGAGGGCTCGGTGGCGCAGGTGGGCACGATTTCCGCGAACGGCGATGCCGAGATTGGCGGAATCATTGCCGAGGCTGTGAAGGTTGTGGGCAAGGATGGCGTCATCACGATTGAAGAGTCGAAGACGATGCACACTGGCCTCGAGACCGTGGATGGCATGCAGTTTGACCGCGGCTACCTTTCGCCTTACTTTGTGACGGATGCGGAGCGCCTTGAGGCGGTTCTGGATGATCCGTACATCCTGATCTACGAGAAGAAGATTTCGGCGATGAAGGATCTGCTTCCCCTTCTGGAGCAGGTTGCTCGCAGCGGCAAGCCGCTCCTCATCATTGCTGAGGACGTGGAAGGCGAAGCGCTGGCGACTCTCGTGGTCAACAAGCTGCGCGGCACGCTGAATGTTTCGGCTGTGAAGGCTCCTGGCTTCGGCGACCGCCGCAAGGCCATTCTGGGCGACATTGCTATCCTCACGGGCGGCAAGGCGATCACGGAAGACCTCGGCATCAAGCTGGAGAGCGTGAAGCTTGAGGATCTGGGCAGCGCGAAGCGCGTGACCATCGACAAGGACAACACGACCATTGTTGACGGCGCCGGCAAGGCAACCGAGATCGACGGACGCGTGAAGGAGATTCGCGGCCAGATCGAGAAGACCTCCTCTGACTACGATCGCGAGAAGCTGCAGGAGCGTCTTGCGAAGCTGGTTGGCGGCGTGGCCATCATCAAGGTGGGTGCGGCAACTGAGACCGAGCTGAAGGAGAAGAAGGCTCGCGTTGAGGATGCTCTGCACGCGACCCGTGCGGCTGTCGAGGAAGGCATTGTTCCGGGCGGCGGTGTGGCCCTGGTTCGTGCGGTTCCGGCAGTGCAGGAGCTAGTGAAGAAGCTGGAAGGCGACGAGAAGATCGGCGCCCAGATTGTGCTTCGTTCGCTCGAAGAGCCCCTGCGCCAGATTGTTGCCAATGCTGGTGAAGAGGGCGCGGTGGTTGTGTCGAAGGTGCTGGAGTCGAAGGACAAGACCTTTGGCTACAACGCTGCTACCGGCACGTTTGAGGACCTGGTGAAGGCCGGCGTTATCGACCCGACCAAGGTGACTCGTACGGCTCTGCAGAATGCGGCTTCGATTGCCGGATTGCTGCTGACCACCGAAGCGCTCGTTGTCGAGCTGCCCGAGCCGAAGGCTGCTGCCCCGGCTGGCGGTCACGGCGGCGGCATGGACGGCATGTACTAGGACTTCGCGTCCAGCGAACTGCGCGCTTTGCGCGCCAAAGACAAAGGCCCCCGGGGGAGAATCCGGGGGCCTTTTTGCGTTTGTTGCTTCGGGGGAAATGCTTTGGAGTGCGAGGGGGCGCACTGGTTCCCTGCTCTGCTGCTGGGCCTTTGCCGGGCGGGCTAGGAAGGCTACACGGCTACGGGGATGGGGCGCAGCGATTGCTTGGGGGCTACAAGGGGCTGCGGTTCGACACGCTTGGCCTGCGGCTTGATCCAGGCCGCAATCCAGGTGGTGGGAATGGTGAACTCGCTCCAGCCGCAGTCGGTACAGACGTGGATGTCTGGCGAAGGGGAGACTGGCGGATGACTGAGCGTGCGGGGGCCGTTACGGTAGAGGCGAATCTCTGCCGGCATGGTAACGCAGGAATCAGAATTGCACTTAGGACAAATCACTGTACACACCTCGGACAGAAGCGTTTCCGTTTGCAACACAGACAAATTAGGGTGGAGTTATCCACACTAATGTCTTTCCTAGTCGGCAATCAATGGGAAAACATGAGAGGAAGTCTAAAAAAGTTACGAAAACTTAGAGGCTTAACAGCCTTTTTATCTATTGGAAACTATTTTAGCGATTCCAGAAGGGTTGGCAAAGAAAAACGGGGCTCCTGACGGAGCCCCGTTTTTGGGTTTATGTGGCGATTAGAAGGTGAGATGCAGTCCCATGGTAACCATGCGGTTGCTGCCGATTGTGTTGTAGATGGAGCCGAAGTTCGCTGCGTTGTTGGGGCAGTAGCCCGCACCGCCATTCTGACCGGGGATCAGGTTGGAAGAACCGGCGAGGCACGAGGAACGCGCTCCCTCGGGAATTGTGGTCTGGAGCTGCGTGTCGCGGCCTGTGCCGGTTGCGTAGGGCAGCAGGTCGAGGTTCGCCTTGGCAGATTGCTGATCTTCTGACGTATTACTGGTGGCGATCTGGCCGTAGTTGACGTAGAAGTAGGCGGGGTCGCAGTTGTTGCCGGCTGCGATGGCCGAGTTGGAGCAGGCATTGTTCTGGCGAATCTGGGCCTGGTTCATCGGCACATCAAAGCTGGGCGTGTTGGTGAGGTTGTAGACGTTGAAGTCGTAGCGGAGGCGGAACTTCTCCTTGATGTTGAAGGTCTTGCGGAAGGAGAGGTCGAGGCGCTTCTGCGAAGGCTGCCGGAAGATGTTGCGCTGCGGCGGAGCGAAGTCGGTTTCGTATATGTCCTGCGGGTCATCGCCGGTGGAGACCGGGATGCCGTGGGTGCCGGGCTGCAGGTAGGTGATATTGATTTGCGATGGGTCGATAGCCGGAATGTAAGCGCCACCGGAGGTACGCTGGTTGCCGGTATTGCCGGTGAGAGCCGACTTGGGGTTGCTCGGGTTCTTGATGCCGAGGACCGGGTTCATGAGGGTCGGATAGTCGCCGAATTTGATGCTGCCGGCGGCGCCGTAGAACTCATAGAGAGAGAAGGGTTCGCCGCTCTGCATGATTCCGATGCCGGAGACTTCCCAGTCGTTGGTAAGCAGGGCGAGTGCCGAGCTTTCCCGGGCGGCGCTGGGAATCTTGTAGTCAAAGTTGGCGGAGAAGACGTGGGTGCGGTCGAAGTCCGACGAGGCCCATGAATTGCGAAGGTTCGAGGGATCATTGCCCGTGAAGAAGAGACCGAGATCGCTCTGCTCGTCGAGGGCATGGCTCCATGTGTAGCTTGCACCGAACTGGAGGCCGTGGGTGAGGCGCTTCTGCAACTGGGTCTGCAGGGCGTCATAAGCGGAGTTGCCTACAGTCTTGAAGAGTGCGGCGTTGGGGCTGAAGCCGATGTACTTGGTACGCATATCGGTGTTGCCGCCGTCTTCGGTGTTCCAGGGTTCGCCAGCGATGGAGGCATAATCGCAATCGCCGTATTCATTCTTGAGGCAAGTGTTCTGGTTGAGAACCTGGAAGCCGTAGCTGGCGGTTTCACCCCAGATGGGGTTGGTCGAAGTGGCTTCTTCCGGAGCGTTGAAGGGAATAGGCATGACGGCGTGACGACCGCGGTTGCCTACGTAGCCGAGGGTAAAGAGGAGATCACCGCGCGGCTGCCACTGCATATCGAACGAGTAGTTAATGGTGTATGGCAGAACGTTGTTGCGGGCATAGGAACCGAAGTTCAGCACCTGCGGACAATCGGTATAGCCCTCTTGATTGTCCTGAGCACCGCAATACTTGCCATATTGGCTGACGTAGCCGTGCGCGCTGACAAGCTGGTCAAGCGTAAGCTGGAGAGCCTGCGTGATGACGCCGGGGTCCGCGCTGGGAACGATGTAGGTTCCGGGAGGAGTGGCCTTGGGAGTGTTCAGAGCGGTTCCCATGGGATTGGAGAGGGTTTTGCCATTGCCTACGACGTAGCTGGCGAGCGGTGAGGATTCAGTAACACCGAAGGGGCCACCGTTGCCGCTGCCCGCGGGCTGCGAGAGGTACTGGAAGTTTTCGCCACGGTCGTAGTAGAGACCGACGGAGCCACGGAAGACGATGGTGTTGTGTGCCGATGAGGGCGACCATGCAAAGCCGAGGCGCGGCGAGATTCCCCATTGGCGACCGGTGAGCGTGGAGTCCGAGACGCCTGAGGTGGGGTGGTACTTGTTGTTGCCCGCGACGACAAAGCCTGCGTTGTTCACGGTGAAGCCGTCGGTGGTGTTACCCGAAACGTCGTACAGCGACGGCTCAAAGTTGAACATGTTGCCGTACCGTTCGGTAAGGCCGCCATGGAGATCATAGCGAACGCCGAGGGTGATGCTGAGGTTGGGACGCATCTGCCACTTGTCTTGCAAGTAGGCCGCAATTTCGTTATTGCGATAGTAGCGGTCGGCGGTGTTGCGGCCTGCTACAGGGTCAGTGGTTTCGAGGACGTTGGCAGCCTGAGACTGACCTTCGAGGAAGGTTTCAAAGTTCTTGGCTGTGATTTGCGCGATGCCCTGACGGTTGTTGGTGATGTTGAGTTGCGTATAGCTGTAGCCGCCGCCCACGTCGATGGTGTGGTTGCCTACGACCCAGATGAGGTTCGTGGAGGGGTTGAGGCGATTCTGATAGAAGCCGGTGTTGGCAAAGGAGCTGTATGGGCCGACCTTCGCTGCCGGGGAATCGTTCTGGTTGTAGGCGAAGGCCTTGAGGAGCAGGCCGGGGAGTCCGGCTGAGAGTGTGCCGGTGTTGCCGGTCATCCCGTCGCCGATGCCGAAGTTGGGGTCGCCTGAGCCGTTGGTGAGCGTCTGGTCATAGCCGCTATAGGCGGACATGCGGACGAAGCCGAGACGCTGTTCCCAGTTGAGGTGGCTGCTGAGGGCGATGGTGTTGTCGATGGTGCCGACCTGCGCGCCGTTGTGCTGCGATACAGGGAATCCGCCGACGGACGAGAAGCTATAGGGCGTGGTGACGGGGTCGTTCTGGTAGTAGTACTTGGCTCCAAGGCGGTCCTTCTCGTTGATCTGATAGTCAACGGAGGCTGTGGCCTGGTTGCCGGTCATGATGGAGTGGCCGATGAGCGTGACGTTGGGGATTCCGTACTGGTATTGCGCGCTGGTTTGTGCGGAGGGGATGAGGAAGCTACCGTCAGGCAGCTTGGCGTTCATCAAAGCCCTTGCGATGGGGTCGATGCCGGTGAATGAGTTTTTACCGGAGGTAGCGACGGGAGTACCGCCGTTCCAGCTTGTGAGGGCATTCATGATGCCGGAGTCGCTGCGGTCGTCGGTGAGGCCACTGGGCACAGTGAGTTGCGAGAGGGCCGTGGAGGTGTCGGACGATCCGAGGTGCTGGTAGGCGAGGAAGAAGAAGATTTTGTTCTTGTGGATAGGGCCGCCGATGGTTACACCGGCTGTCCAGCGCTGCAGGAAGGGGTTTTGAAGCTCCCGCGGGAAAGCTCCTACACCGTTCTGTGCAAGCTGGTACTGCTGATTGAAGAAGTAGGGGTCGGCGTTGAGCTCGTTGTTGGCGAAGGTGCCGTAGGCGGAGCCGTGCCAGTTGTTGGTGCCGGTCTTGGTGCTGACGTCAATCTGCGCGCCTGCGGTTGCGCCCTGCTGGGCGTCATACATGGAGGTGTTGACGCGGAGTTCGTCGAGGAAGTCAGGCGGAGGCGAAGGAAGCGCGTTACCGACAGAGCCGTAGACGGAGGTGCCGGTGCTGTTGGCTCCGGCGATGGTGGCTGCGCCTGCAGAGGAGGTAGCCGAGGTGCTGCCGCCGCCGATGTTGAAGTTGTAGCGTTGCGAGGTGAGGCCGGAGGCGGTCATGCCGTTGAAGAGGTTGGAAACGTCGGCGCCGTTGACCTGCATGGTGTTGGAAGTGGCGCGCTGTCCGTTGGCGAAGATGTTCTGGTTGCCGAGGCCGGCGTTGGCATTGAGGCCGCTGAGGAGTTCGGCATTGACGCCGGGAGAGAGTACGGCGAGCTACGTGAAGCTGCCGGTGGCGAGCGGCTGGATGGCGATTTGCTCGGAATCCATGGTGTAGCCGTTGGTGGCGTCGGTGGCGTTGAGAAGCGGGTTCGCGGTGACTTCTACGGATTCCGCAGTCTGGCCGACTTTGAGGACGACGGGGACGGTGGAGGCCTGGGCTTCACGGACGGCTACACCCGTTACATTGGTGGTCTGAAAGCCGGACTGCTCGACTTTAACAGCGTAGGTGCCGATGGGCAGGTTGAAGATCTGGAAGAAGCCGTTGCCCTGGGTGGTGGTGGTGCGGGTGACGCCGATGGAGTCGTCAGAAACGGTGACGGTGGCTTTGGGAATGGCTGCGCCGGAGGGATCGAGCACGGTGCCGTTGATGGAACCCAGCGTTTGCTGGGCAGAGAGGGGAGAGGAACAGGCCAGTACTGTCAAGAGCAACGAACACAGCACGGCCAAGCGAACCTGAAAACAACGCTTCATAATTTGCCTCACCAAAATTTGATTGACTTTCGCAACTTGCAACGTACGGGTACGCTCGCCGGGAGTTTTGATGGCCCTTATTTGGAAATATGCGAGCGCTACGCTGCGCGGACGTGCCACGCGGCGTGAATGTGTTACAGGATGCGCAGAGAGAAGGGTTTTGTACTTACGAATAGCCTGCCGAATTTCCAGTAGAAACCCGGTCTGGTACGGCTCTAACTCTTTGATGCTAAATAGCGAAGTTATGAAGTTACATGAAGAAATTGCAAAAGATGAGGCGTTTTTCGGGCTTAAACGGTGGAAAACAGGGGGATTTCCTCATCCCTGCGGCCGGAAACGGCAGGGATGAGGGATGTGGAGCCTAGTGCTTTGATTCCCTGCCCCACTGGAAACGGAGGCCTGTGCGGAAATTGAAGGGCAGGCTGGGGTAACCGATGGGGGCGATGTGCTGGCTGCTGGTGAGGTTTTCCAACTGTGCGTAGATGCTTAGCCAGGCGAGGAACTGGTAGCTGCCAGCAGCGTCGAGCCTGGCGTAGCCATGGTCGAGGTTGCGGTTGGGCAGAAGAAGGCTGTTGCCGCCGTTGGCGTCGGAGTATTCGAGATAGGTTGAGTCGTCGCTGCGACTGGCGAAAGCTCCGGTGAGGGCTGCAGAGAGTCTTCGATTGGAGTACGTGGCGGTGAAGAAGCCGGTGTGTGGCGGGCGGCGGAAGGGACGCGCGCCTACTAACGGAGTGAGTGCTCCGATGGGGATGCCGTTGTAGGTGGGCGCGTAGCCTTCGGTGAGGGCTTCGTTGTCGCTGTCGAAAGAGTGCTGGACTACAGCGTCGAGGTAGGTATAGCCGCCGCGGAGGAAGATGCTGCGGCCAATGCCACCTTCTACGGTGGCTTCAATGCCCTGGGCGCGGGATGCTCCGGTGTTGACGTAGAGGCCGTAGTCGTCGGTGTAGTAGTAGCCGAGGGCGTTGATGAGATTCTGGCGGTCGGCTCCGGTGAAGCCGAGGATGTCGGGCAGCAGGTGGCCGCCTACGGATTCAAGCTGGCGACCAAACTCATTGTGGAAGTAGCTGACGCGAAAGAGAATGTGCTGGCTGAGGAAGGCTTGCTCCACGCCACCTTCATAGGTGCGGGCAGAGGGCGGAGCTAGCGGGCCAATGTGAAGCTGCTGCGCTACGTCAGCGTAGCTGTTGGTATTCAGGAAGGTATAGAGCGAGTTGAATTCGTCACCGAGGCTTGGCTCTTCGATGGCGTCGCCGTAGTTGAAGAGGATGCGCGTGCCGGAGAAGATACCGGGGCGGGGTTTGAGAGCGTAGAGACTGAAGCCGGCGCGGGGCGTGGTGTAGGTACCGAAGAGCGCGTAGTGGAGCAGGCTGCCGCCGAGGTAGTAGTAAAAGCGGTTTTTGAAGTCGCCGTGAACGCTGGCGAGGTAATCGTAGTTGGTGGGCTGGATGCTCTCATTTTCCGCGTACGAAGGGATGACTTCCGAGCCGCGTTCGTCTTCATAGTGGAAGCCGATGAGACCCTGCAGGTGCGGGGTGAAGCGGAAGTCGCCTTGATAGAGAAGCTGGTCGCGGTTGGAGACCAGCGAGTATTGAAAGGGGTACTGCTCGGCGTAATCGAGGACGGCCTGGCCGGTGACAGAGTAGCCGTTGGCTCCGGTGATGGTGACGTTGCAGCCGAGGCTGTCGCCGTAGGCGTCGTAGTCGCCGCAGCCGCTCATTTGCCAGAGGGAATATTGCTCGCGCTTGCGGGTAGCACCATACCGAACCATGTTGTGAAAATTGGGAGTGGTCTGGTTATCGATGGCGGCGCTGATGTAGAGGTCTTGATTCTTTTGCGTGGCGTTGTCGGCTACGTGGTAGAAGTCCCATGCGTTGGGCGAGCCGGTGGCGGCTATGTTGTAGTGCACGGTTCCGCGAAGCTGCGTGGAGCCGTTGAGCTGGTAGCCGAAGTTTCCGGCTAGCGAACCTAAATGCGTTTCATCGTTGGGCAGGGCGTTCGACGTTTGGAACCAGCTGTAGGCGGCGAGATAGTCGAGCTTGTTGTGCGCGCCGGCTAGCTGGGCTTCTTCGCGTGAGGTGTTGAAGTTACCGAGATCGGCTTGCGCCATGATGGATGGAAAATTTGTAGTGCCGCGCGGGGTGGTGAAGCTGACGAGCCCGCTGTCGGCGTTGGCTCCGTAGAGGTCGGAGTTGGTGCCGCGGTAGACTTCGGCGCGCTCGATGGCTGTGGTGCTGAAGTCGCCAAGATCGAAAATATTGCCGACCTGGCCGGAGTCGATGCCGTCGATGAGGACCTTGGTTCCTGTGGAGTCGCCGCCGCGGACAAAAAGCGAGGCTTGCGCGCCGCGCTGGCCTGCCTGCACGGCGAAGGTGCCGGGCATGAGACGGAGGGCGCTGACGAAGTCGGTGCGCTGGGCGAAGTCGGGCGCGTTGAGCACGCTGGTGGCGGCGCTGGTTTGGGGCTGCGGGGTTGGTGTGCCTGTCGCCGTGACGACGATGGACTGGCGGACCCACTCGGGTTCGAGAACGATGCTGCGCTCGATGCTGTCGAAGCGGCCAGCGTAGAAGACAGGGGTTTCAAGCTGGCGGAAGGATTTTGCCGAGACGACGAGGAAGAAGCGTCCGGTGGTTCCGGTGTTGATTTCGTAGCTGCCGTCGTTACGGGAGACGGTGGAAGCGGCCACTTTGCTGCCCTGGAGGAGAACTACGGTTGCGCCGGAGACTTTGGCTCCGCTTGCGTCTGTGACGGTGCCACGGACGGATGCGGCTTGCGCGGATATGGCGGCAAAAAAGACTGCGAGAAGTGGCAGAAAGGAGAGTGCTCTCGTGGTTTTTAGAAATTTTTGCATAAGGAGAGACGTAGCTGTGGGTAGTGTCGCTATCCCACATCCCCGGCTGCAGGGATGTGGGGCACCCAAAGTGTATTGGTAGAGCCAGCAAAAACTGTGGTGACCCCGGGCTGATTCGAACAGCCGACCTGTGGTTTAGGAAACCATCGCTCTATCCATCTGAGCTACGGGGCCATTTTCTTCATTTTACCTTGAGAGTGCCTTTAACAGCCGCCGGCGATGGAGGGGATGATGGAGAGCGTATCCGCGGGCTTAATGGCGGTGGCTTCCTTGTCAGGGAGGTAACGGACGTCTTCGTCGTTGAGGTAGAGATTGACGAAGGCGCGGAGTTTGCCTTCCGGCGTGAAGAGGTGCTTGCGGAGGTCTGGGTGGGCCGTGGTCAGGGCGTCGAGGACTTCGGTGACGGTGGCTCCGGGGACTTCTACCGTGTCTTTGCCGCCGGTGAACTGGCGCAGCGGCGTGGGAATGAAGATGGTCATAAAACGTTGATTCCTCTTGACGGCAGGATAATCCAAAAGATGCAGGCTTGGGCGGCGGTTGCCGATTCCTAGTAAACTAGAGTTGAGGATTTTATGGCAGAAATTCGGCGCAGGAAGACACCCACGGTAAAGATTGGCAATGTTCGCGTGGGGTGGGAAGTCCCGGTTGTCGTTCAGTCGATGACCAACACAGATACCGCTGACGCGGCGAGCACGATTGAGCAGGTTGCGGCGCTGGCGCTGGCGGGGTCGGAGCTGGTCCGCGTGACGGTGAACAACGACGAGGCGGCCGCGGCTGTTCCAGCGATTGTGGAGGGGCTGGAGAAGCGCGGGATTCGCGTGCCGATTGTGGGTGATTTTCACTACAACGGACACCTGCTGCTGAAGAAGTTTCCCGAGACGGCGAAGGCGCTGGCGAAGTATCGTATCAATCCCGGCAATGTTTCGATTGGGCGCAAGGATGATGACAATTTCCGCACGATGGTGGAGTGTGCTGTCGAGAACCAGAAGCCGGTGCGCATTGGCGTGAACTGGGGTTCGCTGGACCAGGCGCTGCTGACGCGGATGATGGATGCGAATTCCAAGAGCGCCAGTCCCCTGCCCGCTCGCGACGTGATGATGGAAGCGATGGTGGTGAGCGCGCTGGATTCGGCGAAGGCTGCTCAGCAATATGGATTGCGCGAAGACCAGATTATTCTTTCGGCCAAGGTTAGCGGCGTTCGCGATTTGATTGATGTTTATACGAATCTTGCGGCACGGTGCGATTATGCGCTGCACCTCGGATTAACCGAAGCAGGCATGGGCGCGAAAGGACTGATTGCTTCGGCTGCGGGGCTTGCTCCGCTGCTGCTGGCAGGTATTGGCGATACGATTCGCGTGAGCTTGACACCGAAGCCGGGTGGCGACCGCACGGAAGAAGTTCAGGCGGCGCAGCAGATTTTGCAGTCGCTTTCGATTCGCAGCTTTATGCCGCAGGTTACGAGTTGCCCTGGGTGTGGACGTACCACGAGCACTTATTTCCAGGAACTAGCAGAGCAGATTCAGGGCTACTTGCGGACTTCTATGCCAGAGTGGCGGAAGAAGTATCCGGGCGTGGAAGAGCTGAAGCTGGCTGTGATGGGCTGCGTGGTGAATGGCCCTGGCGAGTCGAAGCATGCGAATCTTGGCATCAGCTTGCCGGGTACGTTTGAAGAGCCGAAGGCTCCGGTGTATGTGGATGGGAAGCTCTATACGACGCTGAAGGGCGACACGATTGTGGCGGAGTTCAAGGAGATTCTCGACAAGTACGTGGAGAGCCACTACGGGGCAAAGGATGAAGAACTGGTGGGAGCGAAATAAGCTTCTGCTGATTTCTGAAAAATAAGGGCTGCGGAACTTTGGTTCCGCGGCCCTTTCTCTTTTGGCCGCTTCGCGATAGGATGGCTGCAAATTCCCTTTTCTGATTTTTCCGGAGGCTGCTGTGCGGATTCGCCTTGCTGTCTTTGCGGTTTGCTGTGCCTTGGTTTCGACGCTGGCTTATGCGGGTAAGCCTAAGGCGTGTGTTTCTACCGATGAGGCTGGGCAGAACGTGAACAAGGACATTTGCGTGGCGGCTCATGTTTATGACGTGGTGGAGCTGCCGGATGGGACGCGGTTTCTGGATGTTTGTACGCCGGAGACGCCGGATGAGCGGTGCCGGTTTACGATTCTCAGCTTGCGGGAGGACCGCGATACGGTTGGGGATTTAGAAAAGCTGCGCGATGCGAATGTGGAGATTCGCGGGGTGGTGCGGGCAATGAATGGGCGGGCAGGGATTACGCTGAGCCATGTGCGGCAGTTTTATGGAGGGCCGCCGAAGTTCAGGCCGAATCCGCGGCTGGCGCGCGGGTTTACGGGAGACACGGAGAAGCCGCCGGTGCGGGACCCTAATTTACAGAGGCATGGAGGGCGGAGGGCGTTTATGAATGAACGGGTGATGGAGACGAGGAAGTAAGGACGAAGGACGGAGGGACGAAAAAGTTGCCCTTGCTAACCCTCCTGAGGTGCTTCCAGTTTTGGGGCGAAGCGGGAGCCTAGCTGGAGGATGGTGGCGGAAATTATCAGGAAGATCAGGGTTACGCCTAAGGCCAGTGAGAGGTTGGTGCGGTCGGAGATGGCGCCGATGATTTGTGGGGAGAAGGTGTCTCCGAGAAAGTGGATGAAGAAGAGGTTTACGGAGATTGCCGTAGCTCGGACGGGGGCGGAAACTGAGTTTACGATAGCGGTGTTGAGCGGGCCAGTGTTGAGGAAGAGGAAGAATTCGGCCAGTACAAGGGCAGGGACGGCGGTGGATTTAGGGCCGAAGAAGACTAAGGCTCCGAATGGGAGCGTGAGGGCTACGCTGAGAGCCGAGAAGAGATAGAGGGCGCGGTCGTTGGTGCGGAGCCAGCGCTGCGCGAGCCAGCCGCCAAAGATGGTTCCGGCGATGCCGTCTATGGCTGTGATGGCTGAGACGATAAAGCTGGCTTTGCTTACGGGGTAGCTAAGCTGGCGGTGCAGGAATGTCGGGACCCAGGTGGAGATACCGCCCATCGCGAAGGTCAGCATGGCGAGGCCGAGGGTTGCGGTGAGGAAGGCTCCGTTGCGGAAAAGACCTAAGAAGGTTGCGCGGTTGAGGTCAGGCTGGATGTGGTCTGAGGCTCCGCGTTGCGGTTCCCTGCCGAGGAGCCAGTAGAGTGCTGCCACAAGAAGACCGGGAAATGCGCAGAGGAAGAATGGGGCGCGCCAGCCGTATGCGGAGCCGAGTGTGCCACCGGCTAAATAGCCCAATGCTGCGCCTACGGGGATGGCCAGGTAGAAAGCTGACAGGATGCGGTTGCGATCACGCTCGGGATAGAAGTCTGCGAGGACTGCGGGGGCGAAGATGGTGAAGGTTGCTTCCCCGATGCCGACGACGGCGTGACGGAGGAAGAGCGTCCAGTAGCCGTGAACCCATGCTGTGCCGAGTGTGGCGAGCGACCACAGGACTGCGCCGGCAATGATGAGCGGCTTGCGCGGGAGGCGGTCGCCGAGCCAGCCGGTGAGCGGCGCGATAAGCATGTAGGTGAAGAAGAAGCCCGTGGTCAGCGCGCCCATCTGCTGATCGTTCCAGCCGTATTCCTTCTGGATAAGGGATTGTGCGCCGGGCAGGATGTAGCGGTCGATGAAGTTGAGCAGGTTGAGCGCGATGAGCAGAAGCAGCGTGACAAAGCCTGCGCTGATCTTCAAACGTGCAGGCTGTTCCATCGCAGTCATATCGTTCCTAGAACAACGGGTAAGCAGTCGGTTCCGGAGTCAGCTCGCCATGCAGAAGAGATGCAAACTCTGGCGTTACGCCAAGCTCCACCTGCCCATCCACTGCCTGCGCGGCCTTCAGCAGTTCATCCGCACGTGCCAGCTCCGCGCCTTCAAGCCGCTTCCCTTTCTCCAACTTCACCATCACACCCGACGTAAACTTTGCCAATTCCGCCAGCCTCGCGGAATGCCCCTTCACCGCCTCCAGCTTTTCAAGCTTCGCACTGGCTGCCGCAAATCGGGCATCATTGGCCACCCAAGTCTCCAGCGTCTTGCGAATCTCCGCCTCCGACACCGCATCCCTCTTCACCAGAAACGACTTCACCGCCGCGCGAAACCGATACTTCGCCTCCGAATCCACAAGCGCCACATCGGCCACCTGGTCCAGCTTCAGCGTTTCGCCCTCCATTCTCGCGTGCAGTGCACTCGACATCAGCCGCTTATATCCCTTAATCGGTGTCAGCACATCAAGCAGCGTCCGCACAGCCTCCACATCGCCACCAGCCGCCAGCCGTTCCACGCCGCGCCGGTAGTCCTCCAGGTTGTGTACGCCCTCCCGGTCCAGCACCGCGCTCAGCCGGAACAGCCTTGCATACAGCGCATCCGGCTCCGCCGCGCGCCCCTCGGTCCATAACCGCTCCGCAATGGCGCCCTGCCGCGGCCACATCCGCGCCTCCACGTTGTCGCGGTCCGCCATCTCCGTCCACAGCGCGCCCTCGCCGCCCATCAACGCCTTGCCGCTCCCCTCCTCCGCCGGCAACGCATCATTCGCGTAGTGCACATACGCCGGATAAAACAGGTCTAGATAAAATCCCTTGGAAACCAGCAGCCTGTCCTTCGCCGCCAGAGGCGTCTTCAACAAATCCACCTTCGCCAGCGGCGACCACACCTGATATACGCCTCCCGCCTTCGACTCCGGCGCATAGGCCTCTTCCCACGCCACCATCGTCCGCCCATGCTTCGCCACCAGCTCATTCACGCGGCTCACAAAATACGCCTGCAGCGCCGGCGCATCGGCAATCCCGTGCGCCTTCATAAACGCAACAATCGACGGATTCGCCAGCCATACCGCGCCGTTGTTCTCGTCCGCGCCAATGTGAAAATATGGCGCCGGAAACAACTCCGCCATCTCTCCGATAAATCGATCCAGAAATTCATACGTCGTCTCGCGGCTCGGATCAAATGCCGGCGTCTTCGCCGTCGTCATCACCTTCATAATCTCCGTCAGCGTCGCATCCTTACCGATCCCCTCTATCTTCAACTCGCCTGGCTTAAACGGCCCCTCCGAGCTCGAAAGCTCCGGGTAACCGGCAAACCAGCTCTGCGCGTGCGAAGGCATGTCAAACTCCGGCACAATCACAATCCCGCGAAGCGCCGCATCGCGAATCAGCCCCTTCAACTCTGCCTGCGTATAAAACTCGCCGTCCGAGCCCATCTGCTGCAGCCTGGAAAACGCCTTCGACTCCACGCGAAAGCCCTCGTTGTCTGACAAGTGCAGATGCAGTACATTCAGCTTCACCAGTTCCATCGCGTCGAGCGTCCGCTCCAGCGCGTCGATAGGAACAAAGTGCCGCGCGGTGTCCACCATCACGCCTCGCCACGCATACAACGGCGCGTCCGCAATCGTCACAGACGGCAGTGCCGTCGCCGCGCCATGCCCTGCAATTAACTGCCGCACCGTCGCCAACCCGCGCACCGCGCCCAGGCTCGTCGCTGCCTCCAGCCGCGCTCCATCCGGCCCAATCGTCAGCGTGTAACTCTCATTGCCGCCAATCTGCGCCGTCGCCGCTTTCCCAACCGCAACCACCAGTTCGCCCTTGCCGCCGGCCGTGCCCGTGACCGCTACAGCATGGCCCGCTGCGCGCTCCAGCGATTTCCCCAGCCGCTCTGACGCCGACCGCGAAACTTCATCGCCCGCCGGAGCCTCTACCACTACGCGGAAGCTCTTCCCCACCACCAGCGAGCCCTGCCCCACGCTCAACTTCTGCGGCAGCGGCATCAGGGAAACCTCATTCGCGCTCTGCGAATACGCAACCATGCCAAACCCAAGCGCTACGGCACATAAAACCGGAATTCTACCCATCAGGGAAGCCTCTTATACGGGAAATGAATGGACTTGCGACAGAATAGCCGGGCAAGTTCGCTCATGTCACCCACCGGGACGAGACGGGAACAATCCCACAAACAGAATTGCCGCTGTGCAAACGTCTTTAGCGTCCGCACAGCGGCAATCCGCACTCTTAACGCAGTTAAGAATTATTCCGACTTCAGCGAAGCCATGTCGATGGAGAAGCGATACTTCACATCGGATTTGAGCATGCGCTCGTAGGCTTCGTTGATCTTCTGGATGGGAATGACTTCAACGTCAGCGGTGATGTTGTGGTCGCCGCAGAAGTCGAGCATCTCCTGTGTTTCCGCGATGCCGCCGATGAGCGAGCCTGACAGGCTCTTGCGTCCGAAGATGAGGCCGAAGGCTGCTACCGGGAGCGGCTTTTCCGGTGCGCCAACAAGGGTGATGTTGCCATCGGCGCGGAGCAGTTGGAGATAGGCATTGATGTCGTGCTCGGCGGAAACGCAGTCGAGGATGAAGTCGAAGCTGAAGGCATGCCTGGCCATCTGCGCGGCATCCTTGGAGATGACAACTTCATCGGCTCCGAGGTGCATGGCGTCTTCGCGCTTGCTCTCCGAGGTGGTGAAGACGACGGTGTGCGCGCCGAGGGCGTGTGCGAACTTGACGCCCATGTGGCCGAGACCGCCCAGGCCTACGATGCCAACTTTCTTACCCTTGGTGACGCCCCAGTGGCGCAGCGGAGAGTAGGTGGTGATGCCTGCGCAGAGCAGCGGTGCGGCTCCGGCGAGGTCGAGGTGCGCGGGAACCTTGAGGGCAAAACGCTCGGTGACAACTATGCTGTCCGAGTAACCGCCGTAGGTGCGGAGGCCGGTGTGCTTGTCGGGCGAGTTGTAAGTGAAAGAGGCGTTGGGGCAGAACTGCTCCATGTCAGCTTGGCACGCAGGACAGGTTCCGTCGGAGTCCACGAGACAACCGACGCCTGCGATATCGCCGACCTTGAACTTGGCTACCTTGGAGCCAACAGCGGTAACGCGACCAATGATTTCGTGACCGGGAACGCAGGGATAAACAGTGGGATTGCCTTCGTGCCACTCGTCGCGGATCTGATGCAGATCGGAATGACAGACGCCACAGAAGAGGATTTCAATTTGAACATCGAGTTCGGTTAGATCGCGCCGCGCGATCGTTGTGGAGACTAGCGGCGATGTCGCACTGGCAGCAGAATAAGCTTTCGCGTTGTACATGCCTTTAGAATGCCGTCGAAAATGCTAAAAATGCAAAAAATAAACGGCTTACAGTGCGCTCGAATTGAAAGAAAGTTGAGGAAAACTCAAGTTCGAGCGCGATGAAGGCGGCTTCCGGTCAGGCGTGAACGGAATCGCAGACAAGCGGCTCAGAGGTCTGGCTACTGCGATGGCGCTGCGTCTCTCTCCAGCGGGCGGGTGGAATCCCTTCCCAGGAACGGAAGGCGCGGACGAAGGAGTTGGCATCTTCATAGCCAAGCAGCCATGCGGTCTCATTCAGCTCAAGAACAGAGTTGGAAAGATAGTGGCGGGCGAGTTGGCGACGGGCTTCTTCCAGAACCTGCTGGAAGTTCTGGCCGGAATCCTGCAGGCGGCGCTGAAGGGTGCGCGGACTGAGGTGAAGTTCGCGGGCTATTTCCTCCATGCGTGGACGGCTTCCGGCAAGCCTGTGCTGAATGACGGCACGAACACGTTCCAGAAAAGAGGCTTCTCCGGCATTTGCCTGCAGTTCTTCATCAAGCTGCGGAGCAAGCATGGAAAAAAGCTCGTCGTTGCGAGTGATGAAGGGACGCTGCGCGTCCGAGGCGCGGAAGATGATGGCGTTGCGCGAGCTTCCAAAGACAATGGAGCATCCAAAGTGACGCTCGATGGTTTTGGCGTAAGATCGCGGACGCATTAGCTCAAGACGCAGTGGAGCGAGGCGGGTTCCGGTGCCGTGGCGGGCGATGGTCAGCACCCATGAGAAACAGAGATCGATGAGAGCCTCCGGCTCGGCTCCCTCGGCCAGGAGCCAACGAAACTGGATGCTCCACTCCTCGCCTTCGATTGTGTGGCGGATTTCTTCCGGGCTGCAGATCTGCTTGTAGCGCGCGGCCTGGTTCACGGCCTGGCCGAGAGTTTCCATGGAAAGGGCGGCGAGAGCGATTACGTCAAAATTTTCGGTTTTGGTTTCCTGGCCTAGATAAAGGCCGATGGCGGGGTCCGTGCTGGTTGCCCCAACGCTGTTCCAGAAAGCGAAAAGCTCTTCCGTGGTAACAAGTATGCGGGACTGGTCGAAGAGATCGAGCGGAAGTCCGGCGTGGCGAAGAACTGCGGGAATGGAAATGCCGAGTTCTTTAAGGCGGACCATGTAGCGGCCGGGGATGCGGAAGTGCTTGCTCATTGTGCTTCAGGAAATGTGGTTACAAACAAAATGGTAAAGGCGGAAGACCGCAGTTTGGCTGAATTGTACATGGCAGGCCGGGGATGTGCTCCCGGCCTGCCGTGGTTAGGCGTGATGCGAACAGTGTCTCTGCAAGCTACTCATTCTTGAGCGAGGCCATGTCGATGGAGAAGCGGTACTTTACGTCGGACTTCAGGAGACGCTCGTAGGCTTCATTGATTTTCTGCATCGGAATGACTTCGACATCGGCAGTGATGTTGTGCTGGCCGCAGAAGTCTAGCATTTCCTGTGTTTCTGCAAGACCGCCAATGGGGGAGCCGGAAAGGCTCTTGCGGCCAAAGAGCAGGCCGAAAGCGGCGACCTGCAGGGGTTTTTCCGGCGCACCGACGAGGGTAATGTTGCCGTCGCGACCGAGAAGCTGCAGGTAAGCGTTGATGTCGTGGTCAGCGGAGACAGCGTCGAGGATGAAGTCGAAGCTGCCTGCGTGTTTGGCCATCTGGTTGGCGTCTTTGGAGATGATGACTTCATCCGCGCCGAGACGCAGAGCGTCTTCCACCTTGCTGGGCGAAGTGGTGAAGACGACAGTGTGTGCTCCGAAAGCATGAGCGAACTTGACGCCCATGTGACCGAGGCCGCCGAGACCGACAATGCCAACCTTTTTGCCCTTCGTTACGCCCCAGTGGCGCAGCGGCGAGTAAGTGGTGATGCCAGCGCAGAGTAGCGGCGCGGCTCCGGCAAGGTCCAGGTTGCCGGGAACCTGGAGGGCGAAGCGCTCGGTGACCACGATGCTATCGGAGTAGCCGCCGTAGGTGACACCGCCCAGGTGCTTGTCCGGGAAGTTGTAGGTGAGGGTGGGGTTGGAGCAGAACTGTTCGAGGCCCGCTTTGCATTCGGGACAGGTACCGTCGGAGTCTACGAGACACCCGACAGCGGCGAGGTCGCCGACTTTGAGTTTGGTTACGTGGGAGCCAACGCTGGTGACGCGGCCTACGATTTCATGTCCGGGAACGCAGGGATAGACGGTGGGCATGACTCCGCTCCACTCGTTACGTACCTGGTGGAGATCCGAGTGACAGACACCACAGAAGAGGATTTCGATTTGTACGTCGTGTTCGGTTAGATCGCGCCGCGCGATCGTGGTGGAGGCTAGCGGCGATGTCGCACTGGCTGCAGAATAAGCTCTCGCGTTGTACATGAGCTTACTGTAGGCGTATCCCGCATCGTACGATATGCAGAATACGCCAATCTTTATGCAGATTACGCCGCGCGCTTACGGGCGTGGCCAGCGGGCTTCTACCGTGGTGCCAATGCCACCGCGGGGGCGGAAAACGCCTTTGACTACGGCCCAAACGGGGTCGGTGGCCTTCACGATGTCTTCGAGGACCTGGTTGACGATGTTTTCCTGGAAAATGCCGAGGTTGCGATAGCAGAAGAGGTATTCCTTGAGCGACTTGAGCTCGAGGCAGCGCTCGCGGGGCATGTAACGGATGGTCAGGATGCCGAAGTCGGGCAGGCCGGTCTTGGGGCAGACGCTGGTAAGCTCAGGGTCGTCGATTTCGATTTCATAGCCGGGAAACTGGTTCTTCCATGTTTCGATGGCAGGAAATTTGAAATCGAGGCCGGCTTGCGCGTGATCGTCAGTGTAACGGGGATTTGCAGACATATCCCTATTGTACGGGCGGTTGCAATGGGAATAAAGCGATAGCGGCAAGTTGATTCGCTTCAACGATTTTTCCGCATCCTTTGCCTTTACATGGAGTCAGATATACTGACTCAGGTTAGGTGCATGGCACAGGAAAGAAAGCAACTGAAATGGCGCTGGATTTGGGCCCTCGCCGCTGTCCTTCTGGTCGGTCTTTTTTTTGCGGTCCGGGAGTTGACGCGCGACAGGCTACAAGTGCGCGTGGTGCAGGTCTCGCGGCAAGAGCTGGTGAGCCTTTTAAGCACCAATGGCCGCGTGGAGCCGGAGACCAATTACGAACTGCATAGCCCGCTGGCTACCACGGTGAAGGCTGTGTATGTGCATCCCGGAGACGTTGTTGCCGCCGGTAAAGTGCTGGCGATGCTGGACGATGTGGAAGCACGGGCACGAGTGGCATCGGCTGAGAGCGGTGTGAAGTCCGCGCAGGCGTCCCTGGATGCGGTTGCGCACAATGGCACGCTGGAGCAGCAGCAGGGCGCGGCGGCGGATATCATGCGGGCGCGGCTGGATCGCGATTCGGCACAACGGGACCTGGATACGCTGACAAAGTTGAATGGTACGGGCGCGGCTTCCGCGAGCGAGGTGGCAGCGGCACGGCAACGGCTGGTTTCGGCGCAGGCATCGCTGGATTCGTCGCAGTCGATTGCGCATAACCGCTACTCCCCTGCCGAGGTGGAGCGTGCGCGGGCGGCGCTGGTGGATGCGCAGGCGAATCTCGCGGCGGCGCAGTCTACGGCGGCCAAGCTGGCTATTAAGGCGCCCATATCGGGCACGGTGTACAGCATGGACGTGCTTCCTACGGCGTTTGTAGAAGGCGGCAAGATGCTGATGCAGATTGCGGACCTGCATCACATTCGCGTGCGGGCTTACTTTGATGAGCCTGACCTGGGCAAACTGGCCGTAGGACAAAAAGTTGAAGTAGGGTGGGATGCGCGTCCGGGACAGGTCTGGAAGGGGCACATTGACCGCGTGCCTTCCACGGTGACGAACTACAACACGCGCAACGTGGGCGAAGTTCTGATTGGGCTTGATGACGTGGACGGCCAGCTACTGCCGGACACTAACGTGACGGTGAAGGTTACGATTTCGAGCGAATCCAACACGCTGGGCGTGCCGCGCGAGGCGCTGCACGTGGAGGGTGGCCAGAAGTTTGTCTATCGCGTAGTGAACAACCAACTGAAGCGGACGCCGGTGACGACGGGGACGATTACCCTGACGCAGGTGGCGATTCTTTCTGGCGTGAACGCGGGAGATGTGGTGGCTATCGGCACTGCGAACGGACAGCCTTTGCAGCAGGGCGTTCCGATTAAGGAAGTGCAGTGAGGCGGATGCTTCCATTGGCGCTGGCTGCCGTGCTGAGCCTTGCCGCGCAGGCGCAGAAGAGCGGGATTGCCGCTGTGAATGCCGCGCTACAGGCGGGTGAGGCAGACCAGGCGCTTTCGTTGCTGTCTTCCCTGCCTGCGAATGATGCTGCCAGTGCGGATGCGCATAATCTGCGGTGCCGCGTTTACTTTACGCTGGAGCAGTTTGACTCCGCCTTGAGGGAGTGCGAGCAGGCGACGCAGTTGGATGGGCAGAACTCCAACGAGCATATGTGGCTGGGGCGCGCGCTGGGTGAAAAGGCTGGGAAGGCTTCCTTCATGAGCGCGTATGGATTGGCGAAGCGCACGCGTGCGGAGTTTGAGCAGTCGGTGCAGTTGAATCCACGCAATGCAGAGGCACTGGCGGACCTGGGCGAGTTTTATAGCTCGGCTCCAGGTGTGGTAGGCGGCGGCATGGATAAGGCCAACGGCGTTGCGGCGCAACTGGACAAGGTAGACCAGGCGCGAGCGCATGAACTGCGGGCACGTATTGCGGAAGGCAACAAGGATTATGCGGCTGCGGAGCGCGAGTTTCGGGCAGCGATTGCTGCCAGCGCGCATCCGGCGTTTCAGTGGATGACGCTGGGAAGCTACCTGCGCAGGCGGCAGCAGTGGGATGCGATGGAACAAGCCATTCAGCGCGGTTTTGCGTTGGCTCAGCGAGATCACACGGCTGCAGTGGCGCTTTATAACGGCGCGACGGTGCTGATTCGCGCAGGGCGGAATGCAGACCTGGCGGCGAAGCTGCTGGATACCTATCTGGCTGGCTCGCTGAAGACGGAAGAAGCGCCTGCATTTGTGGCGCATGTGGCGCGGGCAAAGGTTGCGCTGCAGACCGGCGACAAAGATACAGCCAAGCGTGAACGCGATGCGGCGCTGGCGATGGCAAGCACTTATAAACCTGCGAGAGATTTGAAGTTCTAATGGCCGGAAGAATGCGAGTAAAGAAAGATTCAATTCGTCCGGTATTGGCTGCTTCCCTGCTTGCCGCGGGGGTGTTGCTCTTCCCTGTCCTGGGTGGGGCGCAGGTTTCGCTCAGGACCGTGGTGGATTTGGCGCAGCGGAATTCAAGCACCGTGAAATTGGCCCTTACGGATGTGGATAAGGCAAGAGCTGCGCTGGCCGAGAGCAAGGATGTTGTGATTCCGTCGGTTCAGTTTGCTACCGGCATTCCGACATTTCCTGAGATTGGCTTTACCGGACAGCCGCCATCTATTTTCAGCGTGACTGTTCAATCATTGGTATTCAGTATTCCGCAAAAGCATTACATCGATGCGGCCCGCACGGGTTTGAAAGCCGCCAATGTGCGTCTCAAGGATGCTCTTGAGCAATCGGCGCTGGATGCTTCGACTGCGTACATCGAGCTTGATTCTGTGAACCAGCAGATTGTAGCGGCTAAGCAGGAGCAGGCGCTTGCCGAACGGCTGGTCGAGATTGAGCAGGAACGCGCGGAGGCTGGCGTTGATCCTCTGAGTGAGCTGCTGCAGGCAAAGCTGACGACTGCGCAGATTAAGCTGGCACGGCTGCACCTGGAGACTCGTGCGGGAACTCTTGCCAAGCAGCTTGCGGTGCTGACTGCGCTGCCTGTGGGCTCGATTACGCCAGACCATGGGAGCATTCCGGAGATTCCGGCTGTGCATGGAGAGCTTGCAGCACGCACGCTGCCGGGGATTGAAGCTGCGCGGTTGAATGCGGATTCGCGGGAGCAACTGGCTCACGGAGACAGGGATACAAATTTCTTCCCCCAGCTAAGTTTCTTTGCGCAGTACAACCGCGATACACAGCTTCTGAATAATGTGAACAATTACTTCGTAGGTGGCCTGCCTGCCGATAACTTTGCTTCCGGGGTTAACATCTCCGTGCCGCTGTTCGATATGGTTCATCGTGCAAAAGGCCGTGAATCCGCAGCGGATGCGCTGAGGGCGCGAGTTGAAGCAGAGCAGGCGGAACATCAAAACGATGTAGCCATTGCCCAACTGACGGGAACACTGCGCGAGTTGGATGCGATGGAAGAGGTTGCAAACCTGAAGCAACAGATTGCCGCGGACCAGTTGAAGACTGTGAACGTGCAACTGGAAAACGCTAGTGGGGGGCCAAACCAGCCCCAGACTGCTCCCAAGACCGGGCAGTTGGCCCGGATTGATGAGCGGCAGAAATTTACTGACTCGCTGGAAGCTGGCTTCGAGCTTTCCAAGGCCCGGCTGGAACTGCTGCGGGCTCTAGGACATATCGAAGACTGGCTCAACGAGGTCCATGCAAAGTAACTGCACCATGGCCGAAAATGGCCGCGCCATTCAAGCTGAAAAAGTTACTGAATGGTAAAATAAGAGAGATGCCTATGCCTTTGAAGACACTATTTTTGAACCCGCCGTCTTTCGAGAATTTCGATGGTGGCGCCAGCTCGCGTTGGCCGGCAACGCGCGAGATTGAGTCGTATTGGTACCCGGTTTGGCTTGCTTACCCTGCGGGATTGCTTGAGGGCTCGCGCCTGCTGGATGCGCCGCCGCACCATATCTCCGCGCAGGAAACGATTGAGATTTGCAAGAGCTACGAGTTCCTGGTGCTCTTCACTTCGACCGTGGGTTGGGAGGGCGACCAGCGTCTTGCCGAGGCGATCAAGGCTGCGAATCCTTCGATTCGCATTGCGTTTGTTGGACCGCCGGTAACGACGGACCCTGAGCGCGCGCTGAATGAGTGCGCGGTACTGGACTTCATCTGCCGCCGCGAGTTTGACTTTTCCATTGTGGAGTATGCCAACGGCAAGCCTCTCAATGAAATTCTTGGCATCAGCTACAAGCAGGATGGCAAGATTCTGCACAATCCTGACCGCCCGCAAGTGGATGAGGATCAGCTCAGCAAGATGCCTTGGGCTACGCAGATTTACAAGCGTGACCTGGACGTGACGCGCTATAACGTGCCGTTCCTGCTGCACCCGTATATTTCGCTCTACTCTTCGCGTGGATGCCCGGCACAGTGTACGTTCTGCCTGTGGCCGCAGACGCTGAGTGGACACGCGTGGCGCCGTCGTTCTACTGACGACGTGGCCGCTGAAATGAAGTGGGCAAAGGAGAACTTCCCTGAGGTTAAGGAGTTCTTCTTTGACGATGACACCTTCAACATTCAGAAGGCACGCACGATCGAGCTTTGCGCCAAGCTGAAGCCACTGGGCCTGACGTGGAGTTGCACTTCCCGCGTAACGACCGACCGCGAGACACTGAAGGCGATGAAGGAAGCGGGATGCCGCTTGCTTATCGTGGGCTTTGAGTCGGGCGATCCGCAGATTCTCAAAAACATCAAGAAGGGCGCTACGGTTGAGCGCGCTCGGGCGTTTGCGAAGGACTGCAATGATCTTGGCCTTGTGATTCACGGCGACTTTATTCTTGGCCTTCCGGGTGAGACGAAGGAGTCGATTCGCAACACGATCAACTTTGCGAAGACGCTTGATTGCGAAACAATCCAGGTTTCGATTGCACACGCCTATCCCGGAACGGAGTTCTACGACTTCGCGAAGAGCAACGGCTTTATCACGAATGAGCGTATGGAAGACGGGGGCGGCCACCAGATGGCACACATTGAATACCCCGGCCTGCCCGTTGATTACGTGATGGAGATGGTGCATCGTTTCTATGACGAGTACTACTTCCGTCCCAAGGCGGCGTTCCGCGTTATCTGGAAGGCGATTATCAATCGCGATGTGCCGCGCCTGTATGTCGAGGCCAAGGCATTCCTCAAGCTGCGCGCACAGCGCAACAAGATGGTGAAAGATGCTCGCAGTAAGCAGGCCGAGCCAACATCTCCAGCAGGAGCCAGTGTCTAATCGCTTTGTCGTGCATCTATTCAGGAGGGCCACCCATTGCGGCGGCCCTCCTTTCGTATTTGGTTTGGAAATTCATTGAAGTGCAGTTGAGGGGTTGGCAGTTTGGGGATGGGGCAGGCGAAACTTTCTTTCGGACAATGGGTAATACTCGGACTGGTAGCCATCTGTGCGCCGCTGGGAGATGCTTGCCTGTTTCGCGGCATGAGCGCTATTCCGCAAATCAGCCTGACACATCCACAATCCCTGATTGCGGCTGTTTTTACGCCGTGGATTGCGGGTGGAATTGCGTTGCTGATCTGCTTCTTTGCCAGCTACCTGACTGCGCTTTCATGGGCTGACCTTACCTTTGTTTTGCCTGCTACCGCGTTCGGCAACATGATTGTGGAGTTGCTGGCGAAGTTCTGGATCAAGGAAGAGGTTTCGCTGGAGCGCTGGCTTGGCGTGCTACTGATTACAGTGGGCGTGGGCTTTGTGGCGCAGGGGCCAGCACGTACGGAGTTGCCCGGTGAGAGTGTGGCTGCCGCTACTTCGATGGAAGAGGAGAAAGCACGATGACGATTCTCTCCCCTTCCGCTGTCTCCGCGCATCCCTGGCTTAGCGCTGCGATGATTGCAGCGATTATTGTGGCTTCCACGGCTGGCGAAGTGCTGACCGCGGCTGCGATGAAGTCGATTGGCGACCTTGATGTGATCCGCGAGCGCTCGGGAATGAAGGGTGCGATTCGCGCTGTGTTGACGTGCCCGTTATTCTTTGCCGGGGTTGGATTTCTGGCGCTGGGGTTCTTCTCACTGCTGTTTGCTCTGAATCATCTGAGCCTGGGGTTGGTTGCGCCGGCTTCGGCTTCCCTTACGGTGGTCACCAATGCGATTGCCGCGAAGTTCTTTCTGCATGAGAACGTGGATAAGCGAAGATGGACGGCGGCTGTGCTGATCTGTATTGGGGTTTATTTTCTGGTGCATTGAGAAGCAGCTATAAGCTTCTAGCTCTTAGCTACCAGCTTATAGATTATGGGCATCAGGCCTTTGGGTTTGAGATCGATCTCAAGATACTTCGTCCAGAGTTTTTCAAAATCCCATACGACTCCCGCAGCTAGATGTCCAGACCGTGCAGCACTCTCCATTGTGGATGGCCAGCCTGTGGCTACCCAGTCTCCTGCGAGCGCAAGATGAGGCCACGGCGAGATTGAGTTGGGGCGTGCAGAGTCAATGCCGGGATGCACACCGAAAGTCGCACGGACTTCCTTGATGAGCGCTACCTTTTCGAGCTTCGCTTCGCGGGTAGCGGGGAAAAATTCTTCCAGTTCCCTTATGGCGAGGTCGATTGCTTCTTGGCGTTCCAATGCAGCGAAGCTGCGCGATGTGCTGACGACCAGTTCTACATAACTTCCCTGCACTTTGCGCCACGGCTGCAGTTTGCTCTTGTTGTAGAGCCAGTGAAGTTCCCGGTCCAGCAGAACGGCGTGATCTAGTTCTGTGATTTCGCGGTCAAACCATAGATGCACGCTGCAGATGGGCCAGTGTTCGTGCTGGGCAATCTGCTTAGCGAGCTTATCAACACCTTCGGCTTGCGGCATGTTCGGCAATAGCTTGCCGAGTGCTTCAAAGGGCAATGCGAGGATTACGTAATCGGCTTTAACGGGCCCGGTGCGGGTTTTGATGGCCCAGTGAGATTCTTCGCTATAGCTGAGTGCTTCTACGTTGGTGTTGTAGAGGACGCTGGAGCCGCGCGCGGTGAGGAACTGCTCGGCGTTTTTGTAGAGTTCACTGAGAGGCACGGTGCTCATGCCCATGCTGCCGGCTTCGGCGGAGTTCAGGAAGAGTTCGCGCACGACCTTGGCGGCGTAGGAGACGCTGATGCGATCGAGCTCGGCATTCAATGCACTGGCGATGACTAGACGCCAGAAGCGGTTGATGGCATTTTCAGGCTGCTTGTAGCGATGAAGCCATTCGAGAAGCGATTCTTTGCTTTCTTCAATTGTGCCAATGCGCATCATGGCGTTGAAGGCGCGAATGATTGCGAACTTGTCTGCAGCGGTGAAGGCCTGGGCATTGAGCAATGCCGGGAGGCCATGCAGCGGAGGGGGCAACGAGCTTGGCGCGAGACGCGAGCGCTGGCCGCCGGGCGCGATCATCGTCATCTCGCTGGTCCAGTGAATCTTGTCTGCTACGCCGATGCGCTTGTAGAAGCCGATGAGATTGGTACAGCAGCCGAAGAGAACGTGCTGACAGTTATCAATAACTTCATTGACGCCGGGATGCAGGTACGAGGAAGCGCGGCCACCTAGATAGCCTCTGCGCTCGATGAGTTGAACACGAAAACCTGCTTCGGCAAGAGCGCAGGCTGCGCTCATGCCTGCTACACCGCCGCCAATGACTGCGACAGTTTTTGCGTTGGCTTGTGGGGCTGTGCTCATGCGCTAGAGACCGAGCCTCGCAATGCCCATACGGATCATGCCAATGGCAAGTGTGGCTAGCTTTTGCGCCGTCGGTACGCTGGCTCGCTCAGAGAATACGTCGTAGTTTGCGCTGCGAATGCGCTTGAGCAGGCTATGGTAGATGTTGACTAACACCCATAGCGCGGGGCGGCTCTCTTTGTTGATGAGCGGCATGAGTTGCAGCGCGGATTTGTAGTAGCTTTCGGCTCGTTGCGCAATTTCCGCCAGCAGGGCACGTTCATTCGTGTTTGGAGGTGTTTGCGGCTTACGACGCAAGAACGCTTCGAGCGGTACATTGTGCTTTGCGAGGTCTTCAAGAGGAAGATAGACGCGATTGCGCTCGGCGTCTTCCTGCACGTCGCGAAGTATATTCGTTAACTGGAATGCGATGCCTGTTTCTTCCGCAAATTTTTCTGCACGAGGGTCGGTGTAACCGAAGATACGGATGCAGACGAGGCCTACGACCGAGGCTACGAGATAGCAGTAGCGATAAAGGTCGTTGAATGTTGCATAGGTGTCAGGGGCATCGCTTGCAGCATTTTCTAAATCCATTGTTGTGCCTGCTACGAGTTCATCGAGCAGGCTTAGAGGGATGTTGAAGCGCTGGATGGTATCGCAGGTGGCGAAGAAAACGGGGTCAGTTGTTGGCGCGCCGCTGGCGGCATTGTGCCAATCGGCAAGCCATGTGTCGATATTCTTGCGGCGGGTTTCGCGCGGGAGGGACTCGTCGTCTGCGAGATCGTCGGCCTTGCGCATGAAGGCATAGATGGCGCAGATGGCGTCACGGCGCGGTGCGGGCAGAGCAACGAAGGAGTAATAAAAATTCTTCGCTTCGCGCTTGGCGATATCGCGGCAGATCGCATAGGCGCTCGTAAGTGTGAGCGCTGAAGTTGTCATGGTTGCGGTCAAGCTGCCTTCCCCAGACGCACGAATGGAAATAGTTTGCTGCTGACGGCGCGGAGCGCGAGTTGCAGCTTGGTGCTCTTTGTAATGGCAGGACGCGCGCTGAGAACATCGTAGTTCTGACGTTCAATGGCGCGAAGGATTTCAAGGCCTCCACGGCTGAAGAGATCGAGGTCTAGTGCGAGATCGCGATTCACCTTGCCGATGAGCGGAAGGCCTTGTGTGAAGAGGCTGCGGGCGTAATCGACTTCGTGCTTGAGCAGAGCGCGGAATTCGGGCGTGGCAGTTCCCTGCTCGATGGTTGCGTCGGTCACTCCAAAGCGCTGCATGTCTACCTGCGGAATGTAGACGCGGTTCTTTTGCCAATCGACACTTACGTCCTGCCAGAAGTTTGCAAGCTGCAGCGCAGAACAGGTTGCATCCGAGAGGCGGAAGAACTCTTGCTGCGCTTCAGGCTTTACTTCACCGCAGGCATAGAGGACGAGACGGCCAACGGGATTTGCGGAGTAGCGGCAGTAAGCAAGCACGTCGTCCATAGTGGCGAAGCGCTTGACGGTCTGGTCCTGACGAAAAGCAACGAGCAAATCCGCAAAAGGTTCTTTGGGAATACTGCACTGGCGGATGGTTTCCGCGAGTGCGACGAATACAGGATGGCGGGCACGGCCTTCATAACAAGCATCGAGTTCACGGCCCCAGAGGTCGAGAAGCGCGAGGGCTTGCGCGGATTCGGGAACTTCATCGCCTAGATCGTCCGAGATGCGGCAGTACGCATAGATGGAATGAAAATGCGGGCGCAGAGCTTTGGGCAGAAACCATGAGGCTACATGGAAGTTTTCGTAGTGCGACTCAGAGAGGACTTTGCAATAGGCCTGCGCTTCGGCGAGCGTGGGCGCAACGTCCGGAATGCGATAGGACGCGGGAAGCGCGGCCCAGCCCTGCTCGATTAGCGCTTGATTCGATGTTTCAGTTGCCGCAGTCATGAGAGCCTTCTAGGGAACGATTACCGTTTTGATTTCACTGTTGCGGTTCATGAGCTTTTCAAAGACGCGGTTTAGCTCGTAGAGATGCGCATGGCCGGTAATGAATGCGCCAGCTTGAAAGCGGCCACCTGATATGAGTTCGAGCGCCTGGCGGCAGATGGCCGGCGTGTGATGGAAGGTGGCGCGCAATGTGATGTCGTTGTAATGGAGCAGATTGGTGTCGAGCTTGACTTGCGTTCCGGCAGCCGGGCCGCCGAAGAAGTTGACGGTGCCACCTTTGCGAACGAGTTCGACGGCTTCATGCCAGCCGTCAGGATGTCCGGTGGCTTCAATTGCGATGTCAACGCCACGATTGTTGGGCGTGAGTGCCCGGGTCTGCTTGATTGCGTCAGAGATGCTGCGGGTTTGCACGACATGTGCAGCGCCGAGTTGTTTGGCTGCTTCGGCCTGTCCATCGTGACGAACGAGCGCGATAGCTTCGCAGCCGGCGAGCGCAGCTACATGCAGAATCATGAGACCGAGCGGACCGCCGCCGATGATGGCTACAGTGTCGCCGGGGCTTGCGTGCGAGTCCACAAAGCCGTGGACGGCACAGGCTAAGGGCTCGGTGAGGGCAGCATGCTCGAAAGCAACATGAGCGGGAACATGCAGCGTGTTTTTGGCGACGATGCGCGCAGGAACGCGAATGTATTCGGCGTAGGCTCCATTGTTGAAGAGCAGGTCGTCGCAGAGGTTCTCCTGATTGCGCTGGCAGAAGTAGCACTGGCCGCACGGAGCAGAGTTAAGCGCGACTACGCGGTCACCTGCCTGGAATCCTGTTACGCCTTCGCCTGCTTCCACTACGGTTCCTGCGAGCTCGTGGCCGAAGAGTGCGGGAGGAACAATCATGCGAGCGTGGTAGCCGCGGCGGAAGACTTTCAGGTCCGTGCCGCAGGTGAGCGCCGCGCCCACACGCACGATTAGCTCCCCGGAGGCCGCGCTTGGTACGGGAACCTGCTCAATGCGTATGTCTTCGCGCCCGTGAAGGACGGCGGCTTGCATGGTGGATGCCATGACTTACTCCCTTCCTGCCCCTGGCGCTGTCTCCACCATGATTTTCATGGAGTCTGCCTTGGGGTGCGAGGCTATGTCTACGCCTTGAATGGCGTCTTCGAGAGCAAAGCGGTGTGAAATCAGCTGCGTTAAATCCAAGCCATTACGGTATCCGTTAAATACAAGATCCGCGACTTCATCGGCGATATCGAACGAAGACGAATAGGAACCCATCAGTGTCTTTTCGTTCATGCAGACTTCCGCCGGGTCAAATGCTGCCTGGCTGTGCTGCGTTTGCGCAAAGAGCATGACCTTGCCGCCCATGCGGCAGGCGTCCATGGCCTGCTGGATGAGGGCGTTGCCGCCGACGGCGAGGATTACAGCGTCTGCGCCTCGGCCTTCCGTTTCTGCTTTGACGCGCTCAACTACGTTTCCCTTACCGGCGTCAATGTAATTTTTGAGGCCGAATTTTTCGGCGATGGCGTGACGCTCGGGATAGAGGTCGGAAGTGAGAACGCGTGCTCCGGTGTGGCTGGCAAGGACGGCGTGCATGAGACCGATGGGGCCCTGGCCGATTACCAGCACTGTGTCGTCGGATTCGAGATTGAGAAGCTTGACGCCTTTGTAGACGGTGTTGAGCGGTTCGATGAAGGCAGCCTGCTCGAAAGGAATGCCGTCGGGGATGGCGACTACTCCGCCGCCTTCGACGATCCAGTCCATGACACGGATGTATTCAGCGAAGCCTCCGCCGGAGGGCTCAAAGCCCGCGGTTGCGCCGGTCTTCTTGTAGAGCGGGCATTGCGCGGGCGTGCCTTTGCGGCAGTAGAAGCACTTGCCGCAGGGGACGTGGTGGTAGACCATGACGCGCTGGCCTACGACGAATCTGGTGACGCCTTCTCCAGCGGCTACGATGGTGCCTGCCATCTCATGGCCGAAGATGCGCGGGGCGGAGTGCGAGCCGAGATGAATTTTTTTGAGGTCAGTGCCGCAGATGCCGCAGGTGGCGATTTTGACGAGCAGCTCGCCGGGGCCGATTTCAGGCACGGGAACGGTTTCAAGGCGCAGGTCATTGATGCCGCGATAGACGACGGCGCGCATGGTGTCGGGGATGGCGCTTGCGGCGCTCGATTGCGAAGTAACGGTTTGTGTAGCCATGGCGTTAGTTAGCGGCGTCCTGCGCAGTAAGAAATTCACCCAGGGTTTGCGCGATGTTGCGGGCCGCCTTGTTACTATTTTCGCCCATTTGTATGAGTGCAGGCCAGTGCCAGGGGCGCGGGAGGATATGGAGAATCAATTTAGTGGTCTGGAGCTGGCCTGAGGACGTCAGGAAGGCGTTGAAGTCTGGGAGTTTGGCGTGGAGCGGGTCGCTGACGCCCTTGATGGCATAGAACGGGATGCCGCGCGCGGCGGCGAGGCGGCCAATGGCAGCGGCTTCCATGTCTACGAGTGCGGCGTTGTAGGTGGAGGCGATGTGGAGCTTTTCAGGCTCGTCGGCTACGCGGTCGGATGTGGCGAGCCAGAGGTTGCCGGCTTCGGCGTCGCAGCGGAAACGCTGGCCGGTAAGGATGTCGATGACTCCGGCTACGTTATGTGCGGAGCCTGCGGGAATGTTAGCGCGGAGCGCTCCGGCCCAGCCGATGGAGAAGACGAGGTCGATGGGGCCACCGTCTTCGAGGGCTGCGAAAGCGCGCGTGGCAGCTTGCTGGCCTGCTCCAGCGCAGGCGGCAATCCATTCCTCTTCTTCATTGCGCTGCGCCCAGAAGTGAATACCGTCGCGGGTGCTGTGCGGCCAGCCGTTGACAAACGGCTTGAGCTCGCCGGGAAAGGCGCTGATGATGGCTACGCGGGTCATGGTTGGACCTGCCTGGCTGTTTCCTTTGTCACGTAACCGTTGGCGCGGAACCATTCGATGGCGGCACGCATGGCGGGATAGACGGGAGCGATGCGGAAGCCTAGCTCCTGCTGGGCTCTCGCGCTGGAGGCAAACATTTTTTTGCGGCCCATACGGACTTCTTCGAGCGTGGCGCGAGGCTCCTTATTGCGGATGCGGCCGGTGATGATTTCTTCAAAGAAGGCGTAGGTGGCAGCTACGGCGAAGGGGATTTCTACTTTGGGCGATGGGATGCCGGTGATGGCGGACATCTTGTCGAGGATTTGCTTGAGCGTGAGGTTTTCTCCGCCGAGAATGTAGCGGCGGCCCGGCGTGCCTACTGTGAGCGCGTCTACGTGGGTCTTGGCGACTTCGGCGACATCCACGAGGTTGAGGCCGGTGTCCATGTAGGCCGGGAATTTGCCATTGAGGAAGTCCACGAAGATGCGGCCTGTGGGCGTGGGCTTGGAGTCGTTGGGACCGATGGGCGTGGTCGGGTTCAGAATGATGACTTGCTGGCCGTCCTGCGCTGCGGCGATGGCTTGCTGCTCGGCGAGGAACTTGGAACGTTTGTAATGACCTACCATGTCTGCGAGCGAGACGGGCGTGTCTTCGTTGACGGTAACGCCGTCGGTGCGGAAGTGCATGGTGGCTACGCTGGATGTGTAGACGACCCGGCGGACATTGGCTTCGCGAGCAGCACGGAGAAGATCACGCGTGCCGTCCACGTTGGCGCGGTACATGGTTTCGGGGTCGCGAATCCAGAGGCGATAATCGGCGGCTACGTGCATTACCGCATCGCAGCCTTGCAGCGCTGGCGTGTAGGTAGAAGCATTGAGGAGGTCGCCTACTACGGTTTCGCCGGAGATGCCTTCGAGGTTTGCAAGATTGCTGGATTTGCGAACGAGGAAACGGAGTTCAGCGCCCTGTGCGGCTAGAGCCTTCGCCACATGGTGACCAACAAAGCCTGTCGCGCCGGTAATAAAAACTTTCATAAGAGGTCAGAAATCCGTTTTCTAAGCCGAAGCCAATTCTAAATCTGCATACAAACTATTGAGTGTTTGGAACCGTGAAAAAGCGGCCAGAAATCCTCTGATCTCTGACCGCTGATCTTTGATCTCTACTTGTTAATCCAGCTTTTCGGGATGCAGTGCAATGTTCTTTTCGCCTGCGGCCTTGCGTTCGTTGTACGCCTTGACCCAGTCTTCCCAGTGCTTGCCTGCGGCGCGGTCTTTGCCGCTGAACTCAAGACGCGCAATTTCGGCATAGCTTACCTTGCGCTTTTCCGGAGCCGTGGGGATGAAATACTGAACCCAGGAATCAGACAGCGTGTTGCCGGTCTGGCGGTTGAAGATGAAGGCGTCGAGCTTTTCGCCGGACTTGAGCGTGATGCTCACATCGCCGCGATAGTCGAAGGCCTTTTCAAGCGCGTTGCGCACTTCTTCATCCGTGGCCATCTCGGGAATCCAGCCTTCGAGCTTTTCGTGCTCGGTGCCGGGTGCGACTTCCATGGACTCGATCTGGTCCATGGTGTATTTCAGGACTTCGGCGCTCATGCGTTGGTCTCCTCTAATGCGCGTGCGGACTCAATCTGCACGAGAGGCGTGTGCGATTCGCTCTTCCAGTCGGCAAGCAGCTTGGCGGCGTGCTCGTCCTTGTAGCTGGAGAAGGTTCCCTTCACCATGCCGAAGAAGCCCTTGAGAGTGGTAAAGCCTTCCGTGACTGCAGTGGGCTCGTAGCCACAGCTCACCATGCAGTTGGCGCATTTGGGATTACCGCTGGCCACGCCGTACTCTTCAAACTTCGTGGTCTCCATCAGCTCCTGGAAGGTTTCTGCGTAGCCATCCTGCAACAGGTAGCACGGCTTCTGCCAGCCAAAGATGTTGTACGCAGGATTGCCCCACGGAGAGCACTCGTACTTGCGGTCGCCCATGAGGAATTCCAGGAACAAGGGCGACATATTGAACTTCCAGCTTTTCTTGCGGTTCGACAAGATGGCGCGGAACATGCGGCGCACGCGGGCGCGGCCGAGGAAGCGGTGCTGATCGGGGGCCATCTCGTAGCTGTAGCCCGGCGAAAGCACGATGCCTTCAACGCCCATGTCCATCACTTCATCAAAGAAGGCGCGCACAGAGTTGGGGTCGGTGCCATCAAAGAATGTCGCGTTGGTAGTAACGCGGAAGCCGCGCTTCACCGCTTCCTTGATGCCTTCAACAGCAAGGTCCCAGCCGCCTTCACGGCAAACGGAGAAATCATGATGCTCACGCTGTCCATCAAGATGCACGGAGAACGTGAGGTACTTCGACGGCGTGAACTCGTGCAGACGGCGCTTCAGCTCAAGCGCATTGGTGCACAGATAGATGTACTTCTTGCGCGCAATGAGCCCATTCACAATCTCGACGATCTGCGGATGCAGCAACGGCTCACCGCCGGGAATGGACACCATCGGCGCACCGCATTCTTCCACCGCGTGGAAACACTCTTCCGGCGTGAGCTGCTTTTTCAAAATGTGCGGCGGATACTGCACTTTGCCGCAACCGGCGCAGGCCAGGTTGCAGCGAAAGAGCGGTTCGAGCATCAGCACCAGCGGATAACGCTTGTTGCCCTTGAGATGCTGCTTGACTACGTAGCTTGCTACCGTCCACATCTGGGAGATAGGAACTGCCATCGTTTGTTTATCCCTCAGGGGCTAAAGCCCCGCGAAATTTCCGGCTCTTTCGGCACGACCAAAGTCGTGCCCTTACAAAACTCATGCACAACCAGCAACGCTAGTTGGTGCGTTCCATCGCCCGCTTGTAGGCCGTCAGCGCCATCAGCGGGAAGTATTGGCGGTACATGTGATACGCCAGATAAAAGACTCTGGGGAAGCCCGTTCCGGTAATGATAGCCTGCCGAATCTTGCCTTCACCCATCGATTCGTCCCAGCCGCCATCCTGTTCCTGACGAGTTAACAGCCAGCGAACACCCTTGGCAATTGAGTCCGAGCGATCATCGCCCGCAGCCAACAGGCCCAGCAGAGCCCAAGCCGTTTGCGAAGGCGTGCTGGTGCCGGTGCCGCGCAGGTTGGGATCGTCGTAGCTGCCGCAGGTTTCGCCCCATCCACCATCGGAGTTCTGCACCATGCGAATCCACTCGGCAGCCTGCTGAATCTGCGGCTCGTTGTGATCCATGCCAATCGCATCAAGCCCGCGCAGAACCAGGAACGTCCCGTAAAGATAGTTGACGCCCCAGCGCCCAAACCAGCTTCCGTCCGGTTCCTGCTCCTTGAAGATGAAATTGATGGCCTTCTGCACACGCTTATCGTCGCGCGTGTAGCCATAGGTCGCCAGCATCTCCAGCATGCGGCCAGTGATGTCCACCGTCGGCGGATCGAGCATCGCGTTGTGGTCCGCAAAGGGAATGTACTGGAAGATCATCTTCGTGTTGTCTTTGTCGAAGCTGGCCCAGCCGCCATTCCTGCACTGCATGGCGAACTCCCAATCAATGGCGCGCTGCGCAACGTCATGCTGATAACGCTCGCGCGGATTGTCCACCTTGCTCAGCGCCAGCAGCACCTGCGCCGTATCGTCCGTGTCCGGATAAAACTCGTTGTTGTACTCGAAGTACCAGCCGCCCGGCTCCGTGTTGCGAACCTTAACCGCCCAGTCGCCCTTATGCCGAACTTCCTTCGACAACATCCAGTCCACGGCTTTGAGCAGGCGGGGATCGGTACGCGAAATACCGGCATCACCAAGTGCAGTAACCGCCTGCGCCGTATCCCAGACTGGCGACATGCAAGGCTGCATGCGGAAGGTCTCCGCGATATGCTCGTTGGCCGGCTCTTCAATGCCAAGCTTTTCAAACTCATCGCGAGCGCGAATGACCTGCGGATCATCTTCCGAATAGCCCAGGCAGCGCAGCGCAATAATCGCGTTCATCATGGCCGGATAGATAGCGCCAAGTCCATCCGTCATCTCCAGCCGCTCCAGCATCCACTTCTCCGCGCGCCTGATCGCCAGCGAGCGCAGCGGACGAATATGCACCCGCTCCGACCAGTGCATCAGGCGATCGAGAACCAGGAAGAAATTCCGCCACGAGATAGGCTTCTTGCGATCCATGCGCAGGTGCAAAATCGCATTCTCGCGGCCCCCAACGAAGAGTTCGTTAATCCCCTGCTCTGGCGGAATCTTCTTGAACGGTTTCTTCGCATACATAATGGCCAGCGGCACCAGAATCGACCGCGACCACGAAGAGATTTCGTAGATGTTGAAGTAGAACCAGTTGGGAAAGAGAACAATCTCCGGCGGAATGGCAGGCACGGCGTCGTAGTCGTACTGGCCGAGCGCGCAGAGATACATCTTGGTGAAGGTGTTGCACTCGATGACGCCGCCGTTCGCGAGAATCCATTCCCGCGCTTTGACCAGTTCCGGCGCATCCGCAGTAAGGCCCATGAGCTTGGCGGAGAAGTAGCACTTCACGGAGAGAGAAATGTTGCCCGGCCCACCGGGATAGATGCTCCAGCTTCCATCTTCGTTCTGGTAACGCATCATCTCGGTGTAGGCGCGCTTGAGGCGGCCGGGATCACCGGATTCGAGCAACACATGAAGGAAGATGTAGTCGGCTTCCAGCATGGAGTCGGCTTCGAGTTCCCCGCACCAGTAGCCATCAGGATGTTGCTTGGAGAGAAGATAGTTTGCCGAGCGGCCTATTGCCGCATCTACGTCAGCCAGGTCCGCGTCGAGACGTCCGAATTTAGGAACAACAGGGGATGCGACGGACTGCTGATTGCCTTGCTGTATGCTCATGCGGTCTTCAATACCCTCTCTGGGGGAGACGCGGTCTAAAACCAGAACAAAACCTGCTTAACCGCAACCTAACGGAAAGACGCGCCGGAATATTCTTGAGCGGCGCGTCAAATATTTCCACTGATTCCTAACGGCATGAGCCCCCAAATGTTCTCACAGCCGTCTTCTCTACAATTACTGCACCGGAACGGACTGTCCCCCGCCTGCACTGCCGATAGCTTGAACAATCTCAGGCGGCAGACCAAAACGCACATTTTCCGGCATAACCTCTACTTCTTCGACGCTTCCGAAGCCGTTTAGACGCAAATAATTTACAACGTCTTCCACGAGGATTTCCGGAGCGGACGCGCCAGCCGTAACTGCAACATTATTGACATCTTGCAGCCACTTTGGATCAATAGCTGCGGAGTTATCAATCAGGTAACCATGGGTGCCAAGGTTGCGCGAAACCTCAACAAGGCGGTTGGAGTTGGAGCTGTTGGTCGAACCGACGACGAGAACCAGGTCTGCCTGGTGCGCGACGTTGCGAACCGCAGTCTGGCGGTTCTCCGTGGCGTAACAAATGTCCTGCGAGTGCGGACCAGCGATATTCGGAAACTTGATCTTGAGCGCCTGAATAATGTCGCGGGCTTCGTCGAGCGAAAGCGTGGTCTGCGTGAGATACGCAACACGGTTCGGATCGGGAACCTCAAGCGTGGCCACTTCTTCCGGGCTGGATACGATCTGCGTTACGTCCGGCGCTTCGCCGAAGGTGCCTTCGATTTCATCGTGGTCGCGATGGCCGACGAGAACCAGCGAGTAGCCCTGTTTAGCGAACTTGACGGCCTCGATGTGAACCTTGGTGACGAGCGGGCAGGTGGCGTCAATCACTTTAAGATTGCGGCCCTTGCTGCGCTCGCGGACGGCAGGCGATACACCGTGCGCGGAATAGATCACGCGCTGGCCATCGGGAACGTCGTCGATTTCATGAACAAAAATCGCGCCTTTTTCCGCTAATTCATTGACTACGTAGCGGTTGTGGACGATTTCACGGCGAACATAGATAGGCGCACCGAAGGTTTCCAGGGCAATCTTGACAATGTCAATAGCGCGGACAACGCCGGCGCAGAAACCGCGGGGCTTGAGAAGGAGAACTCGCTTCTGGGCTGCGGAAGAACCGTTTTCGGGGCCGGTTGCGATGGTATCGAGCACAGTTGAAGTCACGTTACTAGTATACCAACATTTAGGCAATTCGATAGTTTGCGGGATGGTTCAGGCGCTTGCTGCGCAGAACGAACTTATTTCCCTTTCCTCCAGGGTGTCTGCACCCGGTATGTTGGGGTTGCCGTGATGCTTGTGCGAGTGGCTTCCAACAATTTACGCCGAAGGAGCCAGTTCACTGCTGCTTGCGCGGAACTGCGGGAGATACCGACAGATTCCGCCAGATCCTGATAGCTGATTTGCACCGAGCCGCTGCGGCGCTGCTCTTCCGCAGTCAGCTATAGATAGACGACGAACACGACTGGGCGCTTGTCATGCCCGATCAGGTCGCGCATAAGCACATTCGTCACATAATCATCGAGATCTGTCATTGCTGTACCAATAGATGCTATAGCAATTGCTACCCGATTGCGTTCGCGAAAGTTGCAGGCTATTGTCCGATTAGTTCGGGAGGACCTATGATTCGCGGACTTAAAATTGTCAGCATTCCAGTAAGCAACCAGGACGTTTCGCTCAGGTTTTATACGGAAAAACTTGGCTTTCGAGTAGCTACCGACCAACAAATGGGGCCGGGACAGCGCTGGATAGAGCTGTCGATTCCGGGCTCGCCTGTGAACCTTGCGCTGTTTACTCCGCCGGGACATGAGGGCCGCATTGGTGGATTTCAACCAATGACCTTTTGGTGCGATGACGTTTTTGCAACATCGGCAATTTTGAAAACAAATGGCGTGGAGTTGGAAGAAGAGCCACGCAAGGAAATATGGGGCACGATGGCAAAATTCAAAGACCCGGATGGCAATATCTTTGTCTTTTCCAGCCGGTGAAAGCAGGCACGCTACCGCTTGTGCGACATGGATTCATAGACCTGTTCCCACAGAAGAGATTGCGTGTCCATGTTGAAGCTCTCAAGGATTCGATTGCGGGCGGCGCGGCCAATTGCTTCGCGGTGCTGCGCGGTGAGTTGCATGGTTTGGAGCATGGCCGCGGCAAGGGCTTCGGAGTTTTGCGCTGGGACGAGTTTGGCAGCGGCCCCAGCCAGTTCCTTGACCCCGCCTACATTCGTAGCAACAACGGGCTTCTGCATACACATGGCTTCGCCGAGAGCCAGAGGCATTCCCTCCCACGCGGAAGAGAGAACAAATGCGTCGGCAGCATCAAGTAACGCGGGGATATCCTTGCGGATTCCGAGCCAATCAACTGCACTGTTGAGTCCGAGAGAATTGGCCAGGCTTCGCAGGTGTTCGGCGTAAGCTGGGTCTCCGGCTCCAGCGATGGCGAGTTTTGCCGTGGGCGTTGTGGCGCGAATCTCAGCAAAAGCGCGTAGGAGCACCGGGTAGTCTTTGGCAGATGTAAGGCGGCCAGTGGCTATCCAGAGAAATTCATCCCGCAGCTTGAGCGCTGTGCGGGTTGCGGCGCGGCATTCAGAGTTCGGAGTGAACGCTGACACTTCTATGCCGTTGGAGATGACGCTGATTTTGACTGCGGGAACAGCGCGGAGTCTTATGTAACGCTCGCGGGCGGCTTCGCTCACGGCAATAGTGCGCTGGCTCAATGGGTCCGTCAGTCGATATGCGAGCATGCGCGGCCATGCTCCTTCATAAACATTGTGAATGGTGGAAAGCACAGGCGTTTGCGAAAGAAATGGCCGCAGAATGCGGGCGGCGAGATTGCCGTGGAAGTTATGGCTATGGATGAGGTGGGGGCGAAAGGCGCGGAGTTCTTCTAGCGCTTTTGCAAGCGCTTGAAATATATTGAGAGGCCGCTTGCAAACGTTCAGATGCACAATTTCAAACTGCGAATTAGAACTCACAAACCAGTCGTGCTCTCCGTGCGGCAACAGAATAAAGAGCTTAACCGTATGACCACGCTGAGCCATGCGGCGGGCCAGACCAATGACCTGCCGTTCCGCGCCGCCAACGCCGAGTGAGGTAAGCAGATAGGCGATTCTCATTAAAACCCTAAAATTACGCAAAAAGTAGAAAAACAGTGGTACAGTTGGCAATACATCTGCACGAGGTCACCATGTCCGGCGATATCCAACTTACTTGCAGCGATTGTGGGCAGGAGTTCACCTTCACCGCTGCCGATCAGGCGTTCTTTCAGGAACGCGGTTACTCGACTCCTAAACGCTGCAAACCCTGCCGTATGGCCAAGAAGAACAGCCAGGGTGGAGACAGCAGCGGATACCGTTCGTCGGCGCCGTCGCATGGAACCCCGGTTATTTGCTCGGGATGCGGCCAGCCCACAACGGTTCCGTTTGAGCCGCGTGGCGACCGTCCGGTTTTCTGCCGCGACTGCTACACGGCCCGCAAGGGTTCGGGTGGCGGCGGCGGACGCCGAGAGCGCTACTAACCTTACCGGCATTTTCTCAAGCAGCATTGCATGAGCCTGTCTGTATCGGCATGCGCGGAGGTGCGTCTGCGTGTGCCAATAAATTTTGAGAGAGATTGACCTGACGATAGCACGACGCTGCGAGATTTGAGCGGAAAAAGTAAAAGCCTCCAACCATGTTGAATGATTGGAGGCTTTTTGCTTTTCGCTGTTCTTTATTAGCGCTTCTTTGCGTGCTTTTTGGCAGGCTTGGAAGGCGCGTGCGGCTTCGGTTTGGTCTTTGCCGGCATCACCTTTTTAGGTTTATGCGGAACAACCTTGGAAGTCGCCTTCTTGACCGGAGCTTTCTTGGCCGGAGCCTTGGGCGCAGCCTTTTTCACTACCGGCTTGGGAGCTGGCTTGGCAGCCTTCTTTGCCGGCGCGGGCTTGGCCTTTACCGGAGCAACAGCTTTCTTAGCCGGAGCCTTGGCTGGCGCGTGCTTGACGGCCTTTGCAGGGGCTGCCGTTTTCTTCGGAGCAGGCTCCGCAACCTTGGCCGCAACGGGCGCGGGCTTGGCTGGTGCATGTGCAGCAGCTTTTACCGGGGCTGGCTTCGGCGCTGACTTGGCGGGCTTCGGTGCAGGTTCGGGAGCGGGCTTCCTGGCCTTGGGGGGCGCGGGAATGTCTTCTTCCTCGTCAGCGTCTTCCAAGTCGTCGGCTTCTTCATCTTCGTCCAGATCAGCCTTGGACATGCCGAGACCAATATCGTCTTCCCCGCCCATGTCGTCGAGGTCTTCGTCCGATGAAGAGCCTGCGGACTCCTCTTCATCCTCGTCGTAATCCTTAACGCGAGTTTCTGCGGCACGCCGACCACGCTGACGCTTGATGGTGGGCGGCGGCGGGGGCGGCGGCGGAGAATGTGGTTCAAGGAACGCCTTCATCTCCTCCGTCGTGGTGAGCTTGCCATCAATCAACTCAAGGAAGATGGAGTGCACGAGTTCGTTGTAGATCGGCAGCTCCGGCTTGATGCGCATTTCGAGCATCAGGGCATAGGGAATCTGCTGCTTGATCTGCGGCCATTCCTTGAGGAACTTTTCGTAGCGATTCTTGACTGCGGATTCCTTCGCCGTAAAGCCGAGCCAGAGAACAGCCTCGGGATCATAGGTGGTGAAAAGCTTATAGAGCTTGGACGGCTGCTGGTTTTCCTTGGCGAGTAGCACCTTGGAGAAGCCAGCCGCAGCAGCATCAAGACCGTTCCACTCTTCGACGAAGCCGGGACGCAGGAGGGCCTTTTTAAGCGCTGCGACATCTTTCGGCTGCAGTTTGGCGGTGAGCAACTGCATCTGAGCCGCCGACATATCCGCGTGAACGCCTTGCAGCAGCAGCTCAACACGAAGGTCGTGGAGGGTGTTGAGCTTGGCCACGTCGGCTTTGGCGTGTGTCCAGGCCGGAAAGAGATACTTCATCCAGCCTTCGGCCTCATAGGCTTCGAGAATTCTCAGGCTGTCGTCCTCGTGGCCGATCTGTTCAAGCTCGCGGCTGCGGGCCACCTTATTCAGATAGTCGATGGTGTCGTCGGCTTTAGCGTTCTCATAGCGCTGCTGTGAGCGGGGATCGAGTTCCCAGCCGAGGCGCACCTTAAAACGGGTAGCGCGGATAAGAAGCGAGGGGTCCTCAATAAATCCGTAATTGGAGACGAGGCGGAGGGTTCGGGCCTCGATGTCGGCGGCTCCGTTGAGGGGGTCCATGAGCAGGCCGTAAGAGCCTTCATTCAGAGAGATGGCCATGGCGTTGGCCGTAAAATCGCGGCGGCGCAGGTCGTCCTGAATAGTGGCGAAGTGATAGACCAGCTGGCCAGGCTTGGGGTAGTCAACGCGGTGCGTACTGACGAGATCGACGCGGATCGTACCCGGAAATGCGAGATAGAGCGTACGAGAAGTTTCGTCTTCGCCCCAGACCTTGGCGCCGGCCTTCTCAAGCTTTTTCTTCAACTTGAGAGCATTTCCCTGAAGTGCCACTTCCAGGTCGCGAACGGCATGACCGCTGGTCAGGTCACGGACGGCATCGCCGGTGAGAAAAAGGAGGAGTTCCGCATCGCGGGCGGCCTCGCGAAGGATGTGCAGGGCGTTTTGCTGATCGGCAGAAAGCCGGTTTTCCAAGAGGTAGACGTAATCGGGCATTGAGGGGTACCTGCTTCCGCTCCAAGTGCCTTAAGGTCTTACGCTTACGCGACACCCGGCACGGCTTGCAAAGGTGTACATTAACACAACTTACAAGGAATGGCTAGATGGGAATTGCACTAAAGTAGGGGCGAATGATGAGTGACGGAGGACGAATGGGAGACTGCGGCAGCTTCGCTCGCCCTTCGTCACTCGTCATTTGCTCTTGAATCTTCGCGCGGAACCTAAGCAAATATCCCCAAAACAGCAGGTTCGTGCGAAGATTCATTCGTGTCCTCCCAGCGCAAACCCGTGATTGTACGCAGGTTCGCCCGCGATTGGTTCGCGGGGTATGCGCCGGCTTCCCTGCCCGGTAAGTCTGCAGAGTTGGAGATTCTGGACCAGAGCGGCAAGGTGCTGCGGTTTGCGTGGGAGACGGTGAAGTGGGTCTGCTATGTGCGGGACTTGTCAACCGCCGTACCAGGAGAGGCGAACCCGGAACGTCTGCTACACAAGCGGTTTACAGTACGGCCCCGGCTGAAGGGGATATGGCTGCGGATGACACTGGAAGACGGCGAGGAACTGGAGGGGCTGGCCGCAAATGACCGCTCGTTAATTGACGGAGCGGGACTGCTACTGACACCGCCGGACCAGCGATCAAATACCCAGCGGATTTATGTGCCCCGGGCGGCTGTCCGGTCGTTGGAAGTGGTGAGCCTGATTGGATTTGGGAAGCGGAGGCCTTCCGAGCCCATGCCGGAGCTGTTTCCGGATGATGCACGAGGGACATAGGGGCCTCAGCTGGCTGCCTAAATGTAGAGGGTGGTAAAAAAGTCCGACTCGTGCGACACTTCATGCGTCCAAATATGTGCGGCTGTTCTCCGCGCTGAGGCAATGCCATGCCTGTCACTATTACTCGCATACCTGCGGAAATTGAACGGAAAGAGCCGGGGATTGGCGGCAAGCCTCCTGTTTCCCGGCGTCCGACGGGTGGTGGCGACAGCGGCGGGGATGATGATTGGCGCGGACCGCGTGGCGGAGCTCGCGATAGGCTGCAGCGCTTCCGGTTCTTTGTGTTTTTCGGCCTCGCGGGCGACATGATGGTTTTTGCCGTGCTCGTGGTGCTGTTTTTTGCGCGGCAAGCCGGCATGCGGATGGACCCGCACACCCACGAGATGATCGGTGACTGGCACCCCATCCAGCTTCCGCCGATTGTTTATCTCAATACCGCCGTGCTGCTGTTGAGCAGCCTGACGATGGAGATTGCCCGGCGAGGAATCTTTCGCGAAATTGACGTGCTGGAAGAGTGGTTCGGGCTGGGCAAGCCTGCGGTAAGGCGGGCGAGGCCATGGGTGGCGGCGACATTGGTACTTGGCGCGCTGTTTGTTACCGGACAGGTGATGGCATGGCAACAGCTCACGGCGCAAGGATTTGCATTTGACCAGTTCTCTACCCCGGCGAGTTATTTCTTTTATGTTGTGACGGGGCTGCATGCACTGCACCTGGTGGCAGGTGTGGCATTTTTGCTGTTTTGTCTGGTGGCGCTGAGTTGGCTGAAGCAGGTGCAGTCAAGGCAGATTGCCGTGGATGCTACGGCATGGTACTGGCATACGCTGGGGCTGGCATGGCTGCTATTGCTGGCAGTATTGGCGGCGGGACAATAAAGGGAGTAAGGAGTAGAAAACTACTCTGATGCGGCTAAGTACTCCATCTTTCCTCGGCGCATATATGCAAGAACCCTAAATCCTTTGCCGAGGACGTATTTGCTTTTGCAGTTGCTTTCTATTCCCTACTCCCTGTTCCCTATTCCTTGTCTTTTTCAGTTCCTGAGACGTTTCAACATAGCGGTACAGCGCTCACCGAAGGTAGGAATTTCCGGGCAGTCAGCGTAGATTTGGCGATTCGCTTCCATGAGAATGCTCATAGCTTCTATGTAAGCTTCCCCTTCTTGTAACTGACCGCCGTGATGAACGAATTCGTCGGCAAGATACTCGATAGCATGGCCCAGGATTTCGAGCGCACGGCCCGCCTGTGGTGTAACGCGCCTCCGCCTGGGTGAAGGCATACGATTAGCCACAACGGCCGGCGTTGAGTCTTGCAGAACAAAGCTGGATGTAGTGGTCAAAGCGATGGGACACCTCCTCCATTTCGTTTTTCGGCTCTGAAATGAATTGCTTCACATGACGGAAGTACTTTGCGAGATAAGTGCAGCAAGGAAATAGAAGGCGCGTCGCGAAGTGTGGAACGCGAAACGAAATATATGCGTGAGCTTCATCACAAATGCGTGAAGCAACCTTGACGGATGCAAGCATTGAAACCTAATCTCAAGGAGAGGCATCTTGCACAGGTTTCGATGATTGTGGACTTGTGCCAAACCCTTTTTCAGCCAACATTTTCCGGGCGGATAAGATGATTCCCTACCACTGGCAATATTTGCCGTTGTTGATGCAGATTGTGGTCGCGTTCGGCATGGGCCTGAGCATGATTATCGGCTCGCGGTTCATTGGCCGGCATCGCAACCTGAAGGTCAAGCTGGATTCGTATGAGTGCGGCGTAGAAGCAGTGGGCGACGCCCGCGGACGCTTTAGTGTGCGCTTCTACATGGTCGCAATGCTGTTCATCCTGTTCGATGTTGAAGCAGTGTTCATGATGCCGTGGGCAGTGATTTACCGGAAGCTGCCGTCGATTACCGGCTCGCACATGTTTGGGTTCTGGGAAATGATTGTTTACCTCGGCTTTGTGGCCGTGGGACTGTTCTACATTGTGCGCAAGGGCATTCTCGACTGGAGCGCTGACAAAGCGGATCTGTAAAGGCGGATTTGTAATGGCTGATGGAAAGACGACGCTGCTAGGCAAAGCGGCCGTTCTCGAAGGACTCCCGGAGCATCCGGCGGTGAAGGCTCTGGGCGAGCTGATTACCGATGCAAAGTTTGACCGCGGCGAAGTGACGCTGACTGTAGCAAAAGAAAATCTTGTTGCTGCGGTAAAAGCAGTGAAAGCTGCAGGGTATAACGCATTCCAGGATATGACTGCGGTGGACTGGTTCCCTTCTGAACCACGGTTTCAGTTGAGCTATCACATTCAGTCGCACTCGTTGAAGGAATTGCTGCGCGTGCGCGTAGTGGTAGACGAGGCTGACGCGACTGTTGAGTCGATTACGCATGTCTGGGAAGGCGCGAATTACTACGAGCGCGAAGTTTTCGATTTATTTGGGATTCGTTTTGAAGGACATCCGAATTTGCGGCGTATCATGATGCCGGATGAGTGGGTTGGGCATCCGCTGCGCAAGGACTATCCGGTGGAGGGGTATCGGTAATGGCGGAATTAGATCTGGGCACTCCGATACTGGAAGCTCCTGTTGCGGAAGGCGCGCGCGATCAGCACATGGTTCTGAACATGGGCCCGCAGCATCCTTCGACGCACGGCGTTCTGCGGCTTGTTCTCGAAATTGACGGCGAGATTGTTGTAAGGCTTTATCCCGAGATTGGGTATCTGCATACGGGTATTGAGAAGACCTGCGAGGCCAAGTTCTATCAGCAGGTTGTTCCGATGACGGACCGCGTGGATTACCTGGGGCCGATGGCGAACAATCTTTGTTATTGTTTGGCTGTTGAGAAGCTGCTGGACCTTGAAATTCCCGAGAAGGCGCAGTGGATTCGCGTGTTGCTGACCGAGCTTACGCGCATCAATTCTCACCTCATCTGGCTGGGCACGCACGCAATGGATATTGGCGCGCTCACCGTCTTCCTCTATACCTTCCGCGAGCGCGAAGAGATTCTGAAAATCTTTGAGATGGTGGCGGGTCAGCGCATGATGACCAGCTACTTCCGCATTGGTGGGCTTTCGATGGAGCCGCCGATGGGAATGATGGAACGCATTCGCGAGTTCATTAAGACCTTCCCAGAAAAGATTGATGAATATTCGAACCTGTTGACGGGCAATCCGATTTTTGTGAACCGTCTGAAGAACGTTGGGCACTTGTCGAAAGAAGAGGCGATTGCTCTTGCGGTAACGGGGCCGGTGGCGCGCGCTTCGGGACTCGACTTCGACCTGCGGCGCGATATGCCGTACTCAAGCTACGAGAAGTTTCAGTTTGACGTTCCGGTTTCGGATGGCTGCGATGTATGGGCTCGCTACGTTGTGCGCCTCGAAGAGATGCGGCAGAGCGTGCGGATTATCAACCAGGCTCTCGATGGAATGCCGGAAGGGCACTTCAAGGCGGATGCGCCGAAGATTGTTCTACCGGACCGCGAGGACATGAAGACGCAGATGGAATCGCTGATCCATCATTTCAAGATTGTGACCGAAGGCTTTGCGGTTCCGGCAGGTGAGGTTTACCAGCAGATTGAGTCGGGGCACGGGTCGATGGGCTATTACGTTGTCTCGGACGGCACGGCGAAGCCTTATCGCGTGCACATGCGGTATCCGGGATTTGCTTCCCTTCAGGCCCTCGAAACAATGTGCAAGGGGCGGTTGCTGGCGGACGTGGTTGCCGTGATTGGTTCGATTGATATTGTGCTGGGGGAGATTGACCGCTAATGGCGGTCAGTGATTCCAGCGCGCAGTTGTACGTGGAACTTTGGGTATCGCTTGCTTCCCTGCTTCGCAGTTACACCGCGGCGCATGGCTTGAACGGAAACCGTCAGGCAACGGTGGAGTTAGGCGAGGAACGGATTACGGTTCGGCACGGAGACAGGTGGCTGAACTTGTTGCGCAACAGTTCAAACGTGCATTGGACACGCGAGGACGGGACAGCGGGAACGCTCGAATTAACCGAGGCCGGAAAGTTACAGAGTCCGGCGGGTGAGGAAGAGATGGATTTGGTTGCAGAGGCATGGGCACGGGAGTTAATGCAATGAGTGAAACGATGTCCATCTTTTCGCCGCAGCTCTCGGCGCGGTTTGACGCACTGGTCGCCAAGTACCCCGTGAAGCGTTCGGCGCTGGTTCCGATGCTGCTCTACGCGCAGGACGAGATTGGTTACCTTTCCGACGCTGTGATTGCCGAAGTCGCGGAGCGCATCGGCATTACGGAGTTGGACGTACGCAACGTGGCAACATACTACTCCATGCTGCGGTTTAAGCCTGCGGGTAAATTCAATATCCAGGTTTGCACGAACATCAGTTGCATGCTGCGCGGCGCTTATGAGGTGTATGAGCGCTTCCAGGACGAACTGCACATTGGGCACAAGGGTGTTACGCCGGACGGTGTCTTCTCGCTCGAAGAGGTGGAGTGCATCGGTGCCTGCTGCTGGGCTCCGGCTCTGCAGGTCAACTACGCCTTCCACGACGAGCTGACTCCGAATGATGTGCCGAAGATCATTGAAGAATATAAGGCTAAGGCAAACGGGAGCGTGAAGAATGCCTAGACTGGTCTCGCATCCCGATGAAGTGAAGATTGTTACGAAGCGCTTTGGGATGGGCGCTGCAAGCATCGATAAGTACATGGAACTGGGCGGCTATGAGTCGCTGAAGAAGTGCATTGCCGAGGGGCCGGACTGGATCATCAATGAGATGAAGGCCAGCGGTTTGCGTGGACGCGGCGGCGCTGGATTCCCTACGGGCTTAAAGTGGTCGTTTGTGCCGAAGCAGTCGGCCAAGCCGAAGTATGTTCTTGTCAACGGCGATGAGAGCGAACCGGCCACCTGCAAAGACCACCTGATTTTCCTGCATGATCCGCATTCGATTATCGAAGGCACGATGATTGCCGGTTTGGCGATTGGCGCGAAGACGGGTTTCATCTATCTGCGCGGCGAGTATCGCTATCTGCTGGAAATCATGGAGAAGGCCGTTGCCGAAGCCTACGAAAAGGGCGTACTCGGCAAGAACGTTCTCGGTTCGGACTTCGAGTTCAACGTCATTACGCAGAGTGGTGCTGGCGCTTACGAAGTGGGCGAAGAATCGGCACTGATGGAATCGCTGGAAGGTAAGCGCGGCGTGCCGCGCATCAAGCCTCCCTTCCCTGCTGTGGTTGGTTTGTACGGCGGGCCTACGGTTATCAATAACGCGGAGACGATTGCGACCGTTCCGCACGTGATTGCGATGGGTGGACCGGCTTATGCAGCGGTTGGCTCGGAGCGCAACGGTGGCACGCGTTTGTTTGGCCTGAGTGGCCATGTGGAGCGGCCTGGAGTTTATGAACTGCCGATGGGCTACAACCTCAAGAAGATGATTTACGAGGTTGGCGGCGGCGTAAAAGGCGGACGCGCTCTGAAGGCCGTGGTGCCGGGTGGTTCTTCTACGCCGGTTCTGCTGCCGGAAGAAATTGATATCGGCATGGACTTCGACCAGGTAGGTAAGGCTGGGTCGATGCTTGGGTCGGGCGGTGTGGTGGTGATTGACGACACGACCTGCATGGTGGAGTTTGCGCTGCGGACAATCAACTTCTATCAGCATGAGAGCTGCGGGTGGTGCATCCCCTGCCGCGAAGGAACGGACTGGCTGAAGAAGTCGCTGACGCGCTTCCACAATGGCTTTGGCACGGAGAAGGATATAGACAACATTGCGTACCTGGCGCAAAACATGCTGGGCCGCACCTTCTGTCCGCTTGGCGACGCGGCGGCAATGCCGACGGCAGCGTTCGTGAAGAAGTTCCGCAAAGAGTTTGAGGATCATCTGGACGGCAAGCCCTGCCAGCATACAAAGCACATGGAACTGGCCGTTGTTTAGCGGCTCGCACGACGATTTGGAGAGAATGTGGCTGACGTAACTTTCACAGTCGATGGAAAGAAGCTGACGGCTCCGGCAGGGACGCTGCTGATTGATGCCTGCCGCAAGGCCGGTATCGATATTCCGGCTTTTTGCTACTACCCTGGGTTGAGTTTGCAGGCGGCGTGCCGCATGTGCGTGGTTCGGCAGGAAAAGGTGCCCAAACTGCAGACAGCTTGCACCACTCCCGTGGCTGAGGGGCAGGTGTTTACAACCGAGTCGCCGGAGATTGCGCAGGCGCGCAAGGCGACGATTGAGCTGCTGCTTGGGAACCATCCGCTGGACTGCCCTGTTTGCGATGCGGGCGGCGAGTGCGAATTGCAGGACATGACCTTCAAGTACGGCGCGGGCACAAGCCTGATGGTCGATGCGAAGCGTCATCGCGAGGAACAGCAGTGGTCGCCGGCGGTCTTTTATGATCGTCCGCGCTGCATCCTCTGCTATCGCTGCGTGCGTGTTTGCGGCGAAGGCATGGATGTGTACGCGCTCGGCATTCAGAACCGCGGTGCCAGCGCCGTGATTGCTCCGAATGGCGGAGAGCATCTTGATTGCGAACAGTGCGGCATGTGCATCGATATCTGCCCTGTTGGCGCGCTCACTTCCGGTTCTTATCGCTACAAGACTCGTCCGTGGGAAATGAACCACGTCTCCACCGTTTGCACGCATTGCGCGGACGGCTGCAAGGTTACGCTTGGCGTTCGGCAATCGAATGACGGCACAGAAATTGTGCGTGCAGATAATCGCGACAAAAGCGGCATCAATGATGATTTCCTCTGCGCGAAGGGCCGCTTTGGATTTGATTTTGTCGAGAGCGAAGCGCGCTTGAGGAAGCCGTTGGTTCGCAATGCACAAGGCAAGCTGGAGCCGGCGACCTGGGAACAAGCGCTACGCGTAGCTGCTGCGAAGCTCAAGGAAGTGCGCGACAGCAAGGGCTGCGATGCGATTGGCGTTATCGGCTCCAATCGCACGACGAACGAAGAGAATTACCTGCTGCAGAAGTTTGCCCGCACGATTCTTGGCACCAACAATATTGACCACGAACGCAGCGCGGATTACATCAGCTTTGCGCAGGCGCTTGCCGGCCACGAGCACAAGATTGCAAGCATGAAGGAGACGCTGACGGCTCCGGCTGTACTGCTGATTGGCGGCAATCCCACGGAAGAGCATCCTCTGCTGGCCTGGAACCTGCGCACAAATGTTCGCTTGAACAACGGTCGCCTCTATATCGTGAATCACGAGCCGATCAAGCTGGAGCGTCAGGCAAAGGCTTCACAGGGCGTTCCGCCGAATGGCTATAAGGATCTGACAACACTGCTTGACCAGCAGGGCACGGAGTTTGCCAAGGCTGTCATGGCGGAGGAGTCGCTGCTCGTTATCTTCGGGCAGGAGTTCCGCGGAGCACAGTTGAAGTCGCTCGTTGCGTGGGGCTTGAACCGTGGCAACGTGCGGTTTGCTTACCTGGGCGATCACGCGAACTCGAAGGGCGCGGCGGATATGGGTCTCTTCCCTGACCTGCTGCCGGGCTATATTCCGGTGAGCGAGCCGGGCGCGTTTGCGCAGGAGTATCCGGGGCTTCCCACCAAGCCGGGCAAGACGCAGCCGGAGATTTTCGATGCTGCTCGTCAGGGCAAGCTTGGTGCGCTGCTGGTTGTGGGTGCAAATCCGGCAAAGAATCCCGGCGTTGATCCCGCAAATCTGAACGGCGCATTTGTCATTGCGCTGGATATGTTCCTGACAGAGACGGCAGCAATGGCGGATGTGGTATTGCCTGCGGCCAGCCTCTACGAAAAGACTGGCACAGTAACAAACACCTTTGGCGATGTGCAGCTTGTGAAGAAGGCTGCGGATCACGCGGGCACGAAGCCGGAGTTCGAGATTCTTGTTCGCCTTGCCGGAAGCATGGGCGTGGACGTGAAGACGCTGGTTCCGTTTGGCCAGGGCACGATTGGCGACTTTGGCCAGTCACGCGGTGCGCAGGCGGGCGAGGCTGATCGCCATGCAGTGTGGTTGACGGCGCATGGGCTGGAACCGAAGGTAAGCCCGTTCGATCCGCTGGCTGTGCTGGACGAGATTGAGCGCCTGGTGCCGAGCTACAAGCTGGATCGGCTGAATCTGTTTGCAGGAAACGATGTGCAGACGGAGCCGGGATTTGTTCCGGTATCAGCCATCGCTTCGGCAACGGACCTTGTGGCCCCTGCTCATGATGGGTTGTTCACTTCAGGCGAGCTGTCGCGTTACAGCACGTACCTGAATGACTTGCAGAAATATGAATCGCGCGAGCTGACTGAGACCGCTGCGGACTGAAACGAAGTTTTTTTGAGGACGAAAGGCTAGAGTCAAGTGACGATTTTGCAGTTTGTTCTATGGAGCCTGCTGAAAGTACTGGTAGTCACGGTGATCCTGTTGATGGCCGTGGCCTACACGGTGCTGCTGGAGCGCAAGGTCGTCGGCCGCATCCAGAACCGCTGGGGACCCAGCCGCGTGGGGCCGTTCGGTTTGTTGCAGCCGTTGGTCGATGGCGCGAAGCTCTTTCTAAAGGAAGACCTGACGCCGACCAATGTGTACAAGCCACTGTACCTGCTGGCCCCAATCCTGGCGCTGGGTTGCGCGCTGGTTTCGATTGCAGTGGTGCCGTTTGGCAATCCGGGCTTTGCTCCTGAAGGCTTCCACGTCTTCCAGATTTCAGACGTAAACATCGGCCTGCTGGTCGTCCTGGGCATCACTTCGATTGGCGTGTACGGCATTGCGCTGGCGGGATGGTCGTCGAACAACAAGTATTCCCTGCTGGGTTCGCTGCGCTCTTCGGCACAGCTCATCAGCTACGAACTCGCGCTTGGCTTGTCACTGATCGGCGTGGTGCTGCGTGCTGGCTCGCTGAACCTCCGCGAGATTGTGGAGAGCCAGGCGGGACACGGAATTCTCTCGTGGAACGTCCTCGGTGGATTCCAGCTTGTTGGGTTCTTTATCTATCTCACCGCTGCTTATGCGGAAACGAATCGCGCACCGTTCGATTTGCCGGAAGCAGAAAGCGAACTGACCGCGGGATATCACACCGAGTACAGCTCGATGAAGTTCGCAACCTTCTTCATGGCCGAGTACGCGAACATGATTACCGTTAGCTGTGTGGCGACTCTACTCTTCCTCGGCGGCTGGACAAGCCCGTTCGGCAATCTGCTTGGACTGGAATCGATGCCGGTGGTTGGCGTAATCTTGCCCATCTTCTGGTTTGTCGCAAAGGTGTTCTTCTTCCTGTTTGTTTACATCTGGGTGCGCGGCACGCTGCCTCGCTTCCGCTATGACCAACTGATGAACTTCGGGTGGCGTTGGCTGTTGCCGCTCGCAATTCTCAACATTGTAGGGACAAGCCTCTGGCTTGCGTTCAAGTCGTAGCATTGCGCTCGCGAAAGCAATTTCGCATGCAAGGCTGATTTACAATCGGAGAGGATTTTCTCGAAAGCGAAACTGCTTTTCTCCCTCTCCTTCATCGACCGGCTCTGGTGAGCTGGTTTCAACCGACGCGAAGGAACGATGCACCTCATTCTCTTTATCGTCTTTGCCGGGCTGTGCCTCGCGGGAGCTTTAAATCTCCTGCTGCAAAAGCATCCCATTAACAGCGCGCTGTCGCTGATTGTGGTGATGACTTCGCTGGCAGTGCTGTACCTGCTGCTTGGGGCGGAGTTCCTGGCTGCTGCGCAGATTATCGTCTACGCCGGCGCCATTATGGTGCTGTTCACCTTCGTCATCATGTTGCTGAACGCGGGGCGCGAAGAGCGCACGCTGGGGAGCAAAGCGGCAATCGCACTCGGCTTCCCTGCCGTGGCCGCAATCCTTGCCGTCATCGCAACCGTGCTCATCAAGGCACAGGGGCTTGGCGGAATTTCGCTGAGCGATGGCGTGACCTCTACGGAAGACCTGAGCCGCGTGCTCTTTCATGAGTTGCTGCTGCCGTTTGAAGTTACGTCGGTGCTGATTCTGATTGCGATTCTTGGCGCTGTGGCGCTTGCGCGCAAAGGCCACGGAGATCAGGAGGAAAGCCAGTGATTCCTACTTCGTGGTATCTGCTGCTGAGCGCAGCGCTGTTCTCTTTGGGGATTTGCGGGTTCCTTGTTCGCCGCAACCTCATCACGATTTTTATGTCGATTGAGCTGATGCTCAACGGCGTGAATCTCTCCTTTGTCACCTTTGCGCATCAATGGCACCTGGTGAAAGGGCAGATCTTTGTCTTCTTTGTGATGGTGGTGGCCGCGGCGGAAGCAGCCGTAGGCCTTGCAATCATCATCTCCATCTTCCGCGCACGTGCAACGCTGGCCGTCGACCGAATCGACCTGATGAAACTATGAACGGATCCCTACATCTCTGGCTGATTCCGCTGTTGCCGTTTGCAGGATTTCTGCTGAACGGAATCTTTGGCTCGCGATTGCCCAAAGCGCTTGTCTCGGCAATTGCGCTGCTGGCTCCGCTGGCTTCCTTTGGCGTGGTTGCAAGCGCGGCCTACTACGTATACACAGGCGGCACGCTTCCTTACACCGAGACCTTCGGCTCGTGGATTAACGCAGGCGCTCTGCATGTTGATTTCAGCTTCGTGCTCGATCAGCTTTCGCTAACAATGCTGCTGATTATCACGGGCGTCGGCTTCCTGATCCATCTTTACTCGACCGGATACATGGCGCACGAGGAAGGCTACTGGCGCTACTTCAGCTACCTGAACCTCTTCCTCTTCTTCATGACGGTTCTGGTGCTTGGCGGCAATGCCCTGCTGATGTTTGTCGGCTGGGAAGGTGTCGGTCTCGCGTCGTACCTGCTCATTGGCTTCTACTTCAAGAAGACCTCCGCTGCGGACGCCGGCAAGAAGGCCTTCATCGTCAACCGCATTGGCGACTTCGGCTTCCTTATCGGCATGTTCCTGCTGCTGGCCAACTTCGGCACGCTGAGCTTCAGCGAAATCGCCGCAAAGCTCGCGCTGAATCCCGGATGGACGGGTGGCGTGCTGACCTGCATCGCGCTGAGCCTCTTTGTCGGCGCAACCGGCAAGTCTGCGCAGCTTCCTCTCTACGTCTGGTTGCCGGACGCGATGGAAGGCCCCACGCCGGTTTCCGCTCTCATTCACGCTGCAACGATGGTAACTGCCGGCGTGTACATGATGGCCCGTTCGCACGCCATCTTTGACCGCTCGCCTCTGGCGCTGACGGTGGTTGCAATTGTCGGCGCGGCTACGGCACTGTTTGCAGCAACGATTGGCCTGGTGCAGACCGATATCAAGCGTGTACTGGCCTACTCGACGGTTTCGCAGCTTGGTTACATGGTGCTGGGCGTGGGCGTTTCGGCTTACTCGGCCGCCGTCTTCCACCTCATGACGCATGCCTTCTTCAAGGCGCTGCTCTTCCTTGCGGCTGGCTCGGTGATTCATGGACTGGGCGGCGAGCAAGACCTGCGCAAAATGGGCGGGCTCCGGAAGAAGCTGCCTGTCACTTTCGTGACGATGACGGTGGCGGTTTTTGCGATTGCAGGTTTCCCGCCGCTGGCTGGCTTCTTCTCGAAAGATGCGATTCTCTATGCTGCCTTCCAGCAGGGCGTGAACGGAAAAATCTTCTGGGCTGTCGGCGTCTTCACTGCCCTGCTCACCTCGTTCTACATGTTCCGCTTGTGGTACCTGGCCTTCTTCGGCGAACAACGGGACAAGTCGCTGCATCCGCATGAAAGCCCCTGGTCCATGCTCGGACCGCTTTCGATTCTCGCCATCCTGTCGTTTGTTGGCGGCTGGATCGGAATTGAAAAGTTCAGCGCATGGCTTGCTCCCGTAATTGGCGAGCACCCCGTCGTGAACACAAGCGGCATCCCGGAGTTGGCCTTCAGTGGAATTGCCGTAGCAGTGGCAATCATCGGCCTGGTTATCGCGCACGTGCTTTATTCCAAACAGAATGACAAGCCCGCAGCCTTGGCGACTTCCCTCTCCGGTCCATACACACTGCTGCTGAACAAATACTGGATTGATGAGCTCTACAACACAGTAATTGTGAAGCCGCTGATGATGCTTTCCCGCTTCATCCTCGAATGGGTTGTGGAGTTCGCAATTCTTGGCGGTCTGGCATGGCTGTTGGCGGGGATTGCAACGCTGACCGGAGCAATTCTGCAGAAGTGGCAATCGGGCAATCTGCGCTCTTATGCAGCGTGGCTTGCAGCAGGCGCCGCGGTGCTGCTGCTCTTTGCGCTGGTGCCGTGGACGAACGTGCTGGCAAACTTTGGCATTCATCTCAATTGGGCGGGACGGTGAGGCGATGAACGATATTAACCACTTGATTCTCTCGCTCATTCTGATCGTGCCGCTGGCAGGTGCGTTGTTGATTGCGCTATTGCCGGAGGCAGGTAAACTCCCTCGCTGGATTGCTCTACTGACAGCGCTGGTGAGCCTTGGACTTACGCTGCATTTGCCCGCGCACTTTCAGCAGGGCGTACCGGGATTCCAGTTTGAAGTAAACGTACCGTGGATTGAGAGCCCCGCAATTGCCTATCACGTTGGTGTGGATGGGCTGAGCCTCTGGCTTGTCGTACTGGTCGGGCTTCTTGCGCCCATCGGCGTGCTCGCAAGCTGGAACACAATCACGGAACGCACCAAGGTTTACTACTCGCTCTTCCTGGTGCAGCAGACAGCAATGTTCGGCGTGTTTGTAGCGCTGGACCTGATGGTCTACTACGGTTTCTGGGAACTTTCGCTTGTACCGATGGCGGTTCTGATTGCCATGTACGGACGCAAAGAGGGGCACAAAGCCGCACTGAAATTTTTCCTGTTTACGTTTATTCCCTCAGCTCCGCTACTGGTGGCGATCCTCTGGCTCTATGCGAAAACGGGAACCTTCAACTTCGTAGAGTTGCAGCAGACCATTGCAGGCGGAACACTTTCAAGCTGCGGTCTATTCTGGGTTGGGCTGGCGTTCCTCTTCGCCTTTGCGGTGAAGGTGCCGATCTTCCCTCTGCATGGCTGGCTGGCAGATGCGTTCAGCGAGGCTCCCGTAGCTCTGGCAATGGTGATCGCCGGCAAGCTTGGGCTTTACTCCATGCTGCGCTTCCATGTTGCTCTCTTCCCTGAGCAAGCAAAGTATGTCGCCCCAGTAGTAATCGCACTATCTGTGATTGGCATCCTGTATGGCGCATGCCTGGCGCTGGTACAACGCGACTTCTGGCGACTGATTGCCTTTGGCACGGTAGGACACTTCAGCATTATCGTGCTCGGCATCTACGGGCTTACACTCACAGGCAAGGATGGCGCGGTTTACCAGACGCTGAACCAGAGCGTGATGGAAGCGGCACTGTTCACACTGCTCGGCATTCTGTACTCGCGCTACGAATCGAGCCAGATTGCAGCCTTTGGCGGCGTAGCCAGCAAGCTGCCGCGTACCGCAACGTTCTTCGTAATTACCTCGCTGGCCATGATCGGGTTGCCGATGCTGAATGGCTTTATCGGCGAATTCCTGATCCTTTCCAGCACATTTACCGGCGTGAGCAAAGGCTGGGCGATTGCGGCAACGGTCAGCGTAATTCTCGGCGCGGCTTATACGCTGTGGTTCGCGCAGCGCGTCTTTTATGGTCCGGAAAGTCCTCTGACGGCACAGAGGGAAGTTCGCGACCTTAGCATCAACGAGTGGATTGCCTTGGTTCCTCTCGCAGTACTGATGCTGGTAATGGGCCTTGCACCTGGATTCTGGATGCCGACGATTGAAAATGCTATGAAGCCTGCACAAATTCAGCAGACGTCCGCAACATCACACATCATTCCCGCGGCTGCGGCAGCGCAACAGGAGGTTGCACGATGAACACCGACTTGCTGCGCATACTCCCTGAAGTAGTTCTTGTGGTTGCCGGCATCCTGGTGATGCTGGTAGATGCCGCTCTGCCGGTCAAGGCAGCTCGCCGCCCGCTTGGATGGGTGGCCGCTCTGGGCACAACAGTTGCCCTGTGGGCCAGCCTGATTCAACTGCGAATTGAACCCGGAACTGCCTACTTCGGCACCGTCGAAAGCAGTCCGTTTACGGTCTTCTTCCATGTGCTCATCTGTGGCATCGTACTGGTTGCAATTCTCATTGCGCTCGATACACTGCCCCGGGATAGCCATCATCTCGGCGAGTTCTTCGCTCTCACGCTCTTTGGCGCTTCGGGCATGTGCCTGCTGACCGGAGCGGTGGAACTGCTGGTTGTCTTTATCGCGCTGGAAATCTCTTCCATCTCGACGTACATTCTTGCCGGATATCGCAAGCACACGGGTAAGGGACCAGAAGCGGCGATTAAGTACTTCCTGCTTGGCTCCTTTGCTACGGGCTTCTTGCTCTATGGCATTGCCCTGCTGTTTGGCGCAACCGGCACCACGCAGATTTACGAAATTGCGCACAAGGTCTCCAGCGCACAGAACCACACCTTTGTCGTACTGGCGCTGATTTTGATGCTCGTCGGAATCCTCTTCAAGGTTTCCGCAGCGCCGTTCCATGTGTGGACTCCGGACGTGTATGAGGGTGCGCCTTCACCTGTCGTAGCGCTACTCTCTACGGCTCCCAAGGCCGCGGCCTTTGCGCTGCTGCTGCGTGTGCTGTATGAGATGCTGCCGAGCTTGCGTTCGGTGTGGTCGCCATTACTATGGGTGGTTGCAGCTGCGTCCATGACAATTGGCAATCTGGCTGCCCTGCGCCAACAGAATGTAAAGCGCATGCTGGCCTACTCGTCGATTGCCCATGCCGGTTATCTGCTGGCGGCGTTTGCCAGCTTCTCGCAGACTGGCATTGCAGCGGCAGCTTTCTACACGGCAGCCTATGCGGCAATGAATGTCGGCGTCTTCGCTGTGGTCACGCTCATCAGTGGATATGACGAGCATCTGCCGCTGGTGGAAGACTTCAAGGGGCTGCTACACCGCTCTCCGCTGCTTGGCTCACTGCTGATCTTCTTCTTGGTCTCGCTCGTGGGTATTCCATTTACGGGTGGATTCTTCGGCAAGTTCTACTCGTTCTCTGCGGCTGTCAGCGGCGGCGCAGTGATTCTCGCGATTATCGGCCTGCTGAACTCCGGTGTTGCAGCAGCGTACTACCTACGGCTCGCCTTTGCAGCAGCGCAGAAGGGCGAGGACAATCCAAACCGTCACTTCCCTGTTCCGCAGATTGGCGTGGCGGTAATCGCCGCCCTCATCTTCACGGTGGGAGCCACGCTGTGGCTTGGTATTGCCCCAGCCCCAATCCTGCGTGCAGCCGAAAACGCAGCTCACTCACTTCAGTAGCGTTCCACCTCTGCCGTTACGGCATCATGTGCCAGCACGGCAGAGGTTTCTTCCTCTTCCTGACACAACAATCCACGATAAAGGGATACTGTGTGCGCAAGCACATGTTTCTCTGTAAAATTCTCCGTCACCCACTGACGGGCCGCGCGCCCCATGCTCCAGCGCCGCTCTTCGTTGCGCAGTAGTTGAAGCATCGCTTCGCAAATTGCCTCGGGATACCCCGGCGGTACCAGCAAGCCCGTCACTTCTGGAATCACAGCATCACGCGAGCCTGTGGCCAGTGTTGTAATCACCGGCACAGCTGATGCCGATGCCTCGAGCACCACATTTGGAAATCCCTCCCGCCAGGTAGGAAGCACCATTATGTCCATGATGCGATACCACGGCGCTGTGTCCGGCACAAATCCTGTGCGCAGAATGGATGGGTGCATCTCAATGTAATGCCGCATGCGTGGCTCAAGCGCATCCTCTGAAGAATCGAACCATCCTACAAGCAACAACTTCGCATACGGAACTTCTTTCAACAACGCATCGAAAGCCTGTATAAGCTCAGGAACGCCCTTATCACGAGTCAAACGGCCTACAAAGCCGATGACAGGAGCATCCAGAGGGAAGTTACATTCGGCACGCAGCTCGTCGTTGGCCTCCAAAGGCCCCGGAGCAAAGTGCTCCACATCCACGCCATGGCTGCTCCCCTCCCCCAGCAGTCGTAGCTTGTGTTCCGGCACCAGTCCCAACTCAAGCGCGCCTATCATCAGGCTACGGCTATTGCAAATTACCTGGTGAGAACATGCTGCAGCCACCTTCTCCGCAGCGCAAAGCAACTGGCGCTTCCATCCGCGTGCAGTTTCCAGTCTCAACCCACGAAGCAAATAGACACGCGTTGGAACATGGCAAAGAAATGCCGCAATGCTTCCCAGCAATCCAGCCTTAGGCGTGCTGAACTCGGCTAAATCCGGGCGCAACTGCCGGAGCGTACGCCATAGCCGGAAAAGAGCAACACAGTCCTGAAAAGGAGAGAGCGCGCGCGCCATCGGGATAGCAATGGTCTCAATCCCCTCCTGCGCCGAAATACGCATAAGCAGTTTTCCGGGACTACAAATCAAGACAACGCGAAAGCCAGCTTCGCGAAGCGCACGGATGCGGCCTGAGAGTATAAGGCAAGTTTGAGAATTCGTAATTCCAAGTACCACAAGGGGCTGGCGAACAGTACCACCTGCCTCTGTACCAGCAGAGCCCGTCGTGCCGATTTCCATGAGTCCTCACGCAATTCGATTGCGCACATCCAAGGGAAAATAATTCGCACACGCAAGCTACTCCCAGACTTCAGAGCAGAATTCGCTTTGCAACATGGTTATTTTTTCGTATTTTGGAAACAGCATACCATGACAATCAGGAAGAGAGTGCTTTTTCTCATTCCGCATCTTGGCGGAGGAGGTGCCGAGCACGTAATTGCGCACCTTGCCGAAGGGCTTTCTGCCTCTAAGTATGATGTACACCTTGGACTCATAACCCAAAGGTCGCATCCTGCAAACTCCCTGCCCGCATTCGTTACGGTTCACGCGCTGGGAGCCAGCCGTGTTCGTGCAGCCATTGTGCCGCTCCTTCAACTCATCTGGCGGTTAAAGCCGGACCTCATCTTCTCGGGCATCTTTCATCTGAACTTTCTAGTGCTGCTGCTACACCCCCTGTTCCCTGCCGGCACACGCTGCATTGTTCGACAAAATGGTTTAACGTCGAATGCAGCCGAAACCAGTGCAATTACACGAACGATGTACCGGCTTCTTTATCCTCACGCAGCAGCAGTCGTTTGCCAGAGTGAAACCATGGCAGAAGAACTGCGTTCGCTGCTTGGCACCACGCGGAGACTGCACATTCTGCCAAATCCTGTTGCTGTAAGCGCCGCCGCGTCGAAGGCCCTAGACTCACCATGGGAAGGCGTAGGGCCGCATTTGCTTGCCGTCGGAAGGCTTGTCCCAGCGAAAGGATTCGACATTCTTTTGAAGGCTTTCAAGCAAGTGCTCGTGCATTTTCCCAAGGCGGACCTGGCAATTCTGGGCCAGGGCCCTGAAAAAAAGAAGCTGGAACAGCTTAGCCGGGAGTTGGGCATAGATGTGCAGGTTCACTTCGCGGGTTACGTTGAGCATCCCAGTCGATGGTTCACAAAAGCCAGTGCCTTTGTTCTTGCGTCGCGGCATGAAGGCATGCCGAATGCCATGCTGGAAGCAGCGATAGAAGGCTTGCCTATTATTGCGACACCGGCTTATGGCGGAATCGCTGCACTCTTGCAAGGCCAGTCCGGCACATGGGTTGCACAAGAAATCTCCGCGGATGCGCTGGCACAGGAATTGCGCACAGCGCTGGCTTCGCTTCAGCCACAAGAGCGCTTTCATCATGCGTGGATAGAGCCCTTCCGTGCCCCAAATGCGCTTGCAAGATATGAAAGACTCATCGATGAAGTGCTTGCGGGAGCAACTACATGAGCCATGTAGCCCTGCTGATTCCCACGCTCGACCGCATCGGCGGAGCAGAGCGGCAGGTGCTCCTGCTCGCACAAGGATTGGTGAAGCGCGGCTGGCAAGTCACAGTAATCGCACTCTCCGGAACAGGCAAGGAACAGGCATCCACTCTCCGCGAGAACAGCATAAGCTTCTTCAGCCTGCATATGCGAAAAGGGCTTGCCGACCCGCGAGGATGGATCGCACTGAACCGATGGCTACATAGCAACAGGCCATCCATATTGCATGCACATTTACCTCATGCAACGTGGATGGCCCGATGGTCGCGTGTCTTTGCTCCTGCATGCGTAGTTGTTGATACGGTTCACACTGCGGGAACAGGAACACTGGGGCGTAAGATTGGCTATCTTGCAAGTAACTGGCTCACAAACAAAATTACTGTGGTGAGCCACCGCGCTGCAGATGCGTGGAGGAATGCAGGGATAATTCCACACCACAAGCTCATTGTTCTTCCCAACGGAATAGATGCACAATACTGGCAGCCAGATTCCGCCGCGCGTGCCGCAATGCGTAAACGGCTTGGTCTGCATGATGAATTTCTTTGGCTGGCTGCAGGAAGATTGGAAGAAGTAAAAGACTTTCCCACACTGCTGCGCGCCTTCGCGGGCCTGCCCGTTCATGCAAGGCTCGTGATTGCCGGAGAAGGCTCGCAGCAAATAGAGCTTGAGTCACTTGCTAAGTCGCTTAGCATTGCAGACCATGTACATATGCCGGGCTATGTAGAGGAGATGATTCTCTGGATGCAGGCTGCAGATGCGTTTGTGCTGTCGTCACGTTGGGAAGGGCTACCGATGAGCTTGCTTGAAGCATGTGCCTGCGCTTTGCCTGTTGTCTCTACTGCCGTTGCAGGCGCTGCGGAGATTCTGCCGCCGTATCGTACAAATGCTCTGGCAGATGTTGGAGATTTTCATTCCCTGCAGAATGCCATGCTTTCAGTGATGCAATTACCCATTACAGCGAGAGAACATATTGGGTTGGAATCGCGACAACACATAAAAGAGAATTTCAGTCTCACAGCAGTTCTGGATCAGTGGGAGGATCTTTACAACGAGCTTTTGCAAAAGCAACAAGCACCCGCGTAGAAAAACAATTCCGTTAGCGCGACTAGGTACGAAGCAACGGGAAGCGACGCTTCCAAGCGTGATGCAGACGCAAGCGCGACATAGCTATCGCTTCATAAAGCCACTCCCCTGCATCGAGCCTTGCAACACGGAACTCGTTGCGGATGCGGTCGAAAGATGTGAACTGCGCACAATTTTCGACAAGAAAAGCTCGAATCTCCTTTAACTGGTCAAGTAATGCCGGCCCCGGATGCAGACAGATCGTCCACACACCCGCATCTTTACTCATCGGGCTCCATAGTTGCTGCGGAATCCATCGCACGCCTCCGCGCACAAACGGAACTCGCGCCATGCCATCAGAAAGCCATTCGATTCCCTCCGCTTTAAGCGCCTTTAATGTATTGCGATCGAAGCCATGGCGCGGCGCAACCCATAATTGTGGTTCCAAACCTTTGCCGCGTAGGATTTTAACTCCAGTGCGCAAGCGGGTTCGTTGTTGTTCAAGAGAGCGCCCGGAAAACTCGACTTCGTGATGCAGGGGAATCAAATTTCTTCCCCTGTTTGAGCAGATGTGATTCAATCCGTGCAGGCCTATCGCTGCGCCAGCAGCTTGCATGACGCGCAATTCCTCCCACACATGCGGATCATCCGGAGAATGCCTTAGCTGCGGATCTTCATTTCGCGGCACAACAGCAAGAATCGGCTGAATGCCCAGTTCTTGAATAAGCGACACTAGCTGCATCCAGCTTTCGCGATGGACTGTTGGGCACACATCATCAATGCGAAGCAGGTATTGTGCGGGTCGCGTCAGCTTTCTCATTCTCACGGATTCTCCTGCGCCTCTACTGCATACACGCGAATCACTTCCTCTACGTTTCCACTCGTAGCTGTATCAAGAATCCTCTTCGACCAGAACCAAAGAAAAATAAGCGTAGAGATTGTCCAGAGAGAAGTGGCAAGGGCAATGCCTTTAAGCCCCATCCAGTGCATCAATGCAAAATTAAGCACAATATCAAGCGCAAGATTGAGCAGACCACAGTAGAAGATCAGGTCTGTACGGCGCATTGCGAGGATGAATCGGTAATGCACGCGACTCACCGCAAAGAATGGAATCTGCAGCGCGTACATTGCCAGCACGGGAGCAACAATAGCTGTATCGTGTTGCGTGAATGCACCATGTTGCAGTGTCAAACGTACGAGCAAAGGTGCCCCGGCAATAAGTATCAACGCGATCGGGATCGAGAGAATGGCCGTGATGAGCGCCCAATATCGCAGACTGCTGCGGCAACCAGCGAAGTCCTGCCTTGCTACCAACGTTGCGAAATGCGGAGTAAGTGCGGAGGATAGCGCCCCGGCAAAGAGAGTAACAACGACGCTGACAAAACGCCCTGCATACACGAGTGCGGATACGCTTCCAGTAGGCAGCATGGCGGCCATTGCCTGGTCGGCAAACAGGCCACCGGAAGCTACAACCGAACTGAGAAGAATAGGCCCGTATTGTCGAGTAACCTCGTGTGAAGCATCTGTTGCTTTGCCTCTTTGCAGGCAAAAAGAATAGCCTGCGCGACGCAGCATCCATGCCATCAGCATAGCCTGTGCCACCGCACCAAGCAGCGTGCCGAAGACCATCGCCCAGATGCCGAGCCATCTATGCAAAAGCAGCGCACACACAATAGTAGCGAAAGGGATAAGCGCGTTTGCCAACGCAGGCATGGTGAAATGCTGCACGGTGTTGAGCACCGCTGCACAGTTGCTCGCCAATCCCACGAGAAGTACAACAGGCAAGAGAGCTAAGAATAGATGAATAGCATATGAGAGCTTTGGCCCCGCAAAGTTGGATGCGAGCAGCGGAAAAACAGCAGGCGCAAGCGCTGCCATTGTAATCATGGATAGAAACAGCAGCACAGAAAGACGCTGCATCGATCCAGCAAAAAGCTGATTGGCGCGTTCCATGCCTTCGTGAAGACGTACCCTAACCAGCGTCGGAATCAAAGCCTGGTTCATGGACTCCGCAAACAAGTTGATAAGCAGGTTCGGGATCAGGAACGCAACAAGAAAAGCATCCATTGCATCGGAACGTCCGTAAATACCAGCAGCTACAAACTCCTTAAGCACAGCGATGAGCTTTACAACACCCCCAGCCATAGCCACGCTTGTCATCGCACGAGCTACGCGGCTGTGCTCGGATGCCTGTCTCCAAAATGCCAGCCTTGCTGTCATGGGATCAGTTCGCTGTCTCCGGCAAAAGGTTGTGGCGTGCAAAAGCAACGGGCGCAGGAAAACATTGTGCAAGAGCCACTGGCTGGACGGATGCAAGACGCGAGGCGAAGGCTATCAAGGCAAACAGGAACCATGTACTGCGATTCCCTTCTACCGTTGCATCGAGCGTAGAAACAAGCAATGTAAGCAGTGCGGTTCCAAGACCAATGCGCAGCGGTCCCTGCATGTAAAAGATATTGCGCATGCTGGTAGCCACAATCATTCCGGCAATCAGGAGCGCAATGATGCCCCCCTCAATCACCAGCGAAAGCATGGTGTTGTGCGCGGTATCGATGTGCGATAGCCCAGCCGCAGAAACGAATGCACCGGCGCCGGCACCGAAGAACGGACGCTGCGGCAAAGTATGCCACGCAGCAATCCAGATATTCACGCGTTGATTTAAGTCCCCCCCCTGAAGCTGTTGAGAAAGCGTAGCCAGCCGCTGCAGTGTTTCCATTGGAACAAGAGTGACAAACGCCGCAACCACAACAGGCACACATACTGTAGCAATCCTTTGCCTTATAGGATTACGGCGCAGGAGCATGAGCGCAACACCACCAAGCGCCAGGAATGCTCCGGCAAATCCACCGCGTGAAGCCGTAAGAAGTACGCTGAGCATTCCTATAGGAAGATAGCCAAGAGTAAGCAATTTTCCCCACCATGTTGCCTCGCCATCGTAAAGAAGCCCAGCCAGAGGCAATCCGAGATCAAGGAAGCGCGCCACATCATTCGGGTCCTGGCCTTCCGCAACAAAACGCGCTTGATCTACAGCCGCCAGCGTGGACGTTGCCGAAGAAAAGTTGGCGATAGTCAGAGCGCATAGCACCCACGCGCCTGCGACATAAGCTCGCAACAAATTACGCAGGTCTTGCGGAGTTTCGGCCAGTTCCCATAGCAGCCAGACGATCATGATGACCTGGAAACTGCCGCGCATGCGGTCAAGCGTAGCACCGCTATCAATGCTCCAGAACAGCGAGCAGCAAATCCATGAGTAATAGACCGTGACAAGGATTTGCAAAGCTCCCGGCGTGCGCATGCTGCCCGCTTGCAGCACAGCTGGAATTGTAAGCAGAAGCAGAAGAACACCAACAATGCGTGCGATTGTCCCTACAGGCTCGCCAAAATCCAGCGACCCCTCCCACGGGATAGTGAAAACCAGCAGAACAAGCATTGCCCTCGCCAGTTTTCGCATTGCGCTAGAACCTCTCCGAGTAGACCATACCTGCGTAGAGGCTTACGCCTGCAGCCGATTGAATCGCCGCCTCAAGGGAGTGATTCCAGATACTCTTGGCCAGGGAGTCAGGCACAAATAGGATGTCGCGCTCACGCAGTGGTTGATCCGGGTCCTCTCCGTGAAGCATGCGTTTAAGATTAAGCGCTGTGACAAGCCGCGCGCCGCCCTGCTGTTCGCGAATCAACACAGCTTTCTGCGTAGCCGCACTCTGCGACGGCCCCCATGCAAGAGAAAGTGCCTGCAGAACGGTGAGCTTCTGTTGCGGGTCCATGGCAAAGCCGCCGGGGCGCATCACTCCGCCAACAACATAGATAAATCCTGCGCGATTCACCTGCACAATATCGCCCGGCTCGAGTTCCGGATTATGGTCATCCTCTGCACCACTAGCATCTGCATGCAGAGAAACAATATGCGGAGTTTTGGGATCCTCGCGATGAAAGATGCCTACCACTCCACCCGCAGTCGGACTGGTTCCAGAAGCCACTGCAATCAGGTCAAGCAGCCTATGATGCACCGTGAATGGATAGACGCCAGGACGAGCCACTTCGCCGAGCACGCTTACGTCCTGCCCAACGGCTTGCGTAACAAGTACGAAAACCTGCGGGTGCAGCAAAAATCCCTTCTCCACCAGTGCCGACGCAATGGCTCGCGAAGCTCCAGCCTCATCCAACCCAGCAAGCTTGATTTCGCCAATCATCGGCAGCACTACTGTTCCGGCCTCCGAGACGCGCACCGAGGAATGAAACTCCGGAGCGTGAAACTCACTCACGTCCAAAAGATCGCCGGACGAAAGCTGCGCAGGCGGCATCGCTACTCCAACACCCGAATCCTGCAAGCCCGCGGCAAGAGGGCCTGCGCCACTCCACACTTGCGGCGAGGTTCGCGGATCGGGAACATTTCTTTGCTGCTCCGGCGTAACCACCTTTGTAACGCCGGTTGGAAGCCCCTGTGTATTTGGAATTGGCGCTTGTGCGTGTGCAGCCACAACCGCTAACGATAAGAGCATCACCACTGCCACATTACGCAGCGCACGCGGATGGATAGACTCCATCATCAGCGCACCTCCCAACGCCACCCATATGGCGACAAAGAGCGTGATGGCCATATAGAGCAGCGGGTCCGGCGCAGCAGGCTTGGACGGAACAATCGGCGGGTCCACAACCCATATATCAGGCGGATGAATGTTGGCATCAAGGCCCGCTTCCCGCAGCTTGCCTTGAATACGGATGTACATCTCCTGCAGAGCACCAGCCTCTAAGGCCATAGCCTCATAACGCCCCGCTGCATCCGTTGCTTTCTCACCTTCGCTTGTCTTCTCATCCAGTCTTGCGCGCAGCATTGTCTCGCGCTCGCGGGACGTTTCCACACTGCGGCGCATCATTTCAAGCAGGTTCCCGCGCTCCGATTTCAGTTGCCCATCCAGGTCTTGCAACTGCCTGCGAACTTCCACAACACGGCTATAGTTTGGCCCGTGCTCCAGCGTCAGTTGCGCAAGCTCCTGCTGCAGATCCCCCCGCTTTGCCTGGATCTGCTTGAATACCGCAATCTCCATGCTTCCGTCATCTGCCAGCATGGGCGAGTCTGAGTCAAGCACCAGTTCAGGATTCCCCTCACCGGCAGCCTTATAACGCGCCTCACGCAAAACACGCTCGGCAGCGGCAACAGCAAGCTCACGCGCAATCTCATCCGCTTCCACAAGTTGCGGAAGCCCCTGCGCCTGCCCGCCAGCCCGCGCTCCCGGAGCAACCATCACGCCATTCTCGCGCTTGAAAGCTTCCATCTCGCGCTCTTTTGCCTCGGCCTGTGCTTTCAAAAGCACAAGTTGCCCATTGAGATATTCCGTTGCCGCACGCGTCTCATTTACGCGCATGGAAGACTCGTCCTGGTTAAAGCCCTGAATGAGTGCATTTACCACTTCGGCAGAAAGCGCGGCATTCTTTGTGCGAAAGCGAATTTCCACCAGCAGCGTGCGCGGAACGGTACTGACATGCAAACGCCAGGCAAAGCGCTTCAATAGATATTCCTGCGCAGCCGGATTGGGAGCTTCCGGCTTGAACTCCGGAAAGCGGCGCACAAAGGAACCATTGAAATCAGGATTGCTATAGAGTTTATGGTCAAGAATTACATGCCATGCAAGACGATCGCTGCGAAACACATTCGCAATTGTCTCAATCTCCGCAAGGCCCAGAATCGCCCCGCCGGAACCGGAAGGAATACTACTCGAGCCACCATCGAGCCCCATCGAAGGCCCCTGCATAATGCGCAGAACCACCCGCGCCTTTGCCTCATATTGATTGGGAGCAATCAGGCAATACAGCAGGCACAGCAGCAGCAAGCCGCCAATCACGCCAAGAACAAACCACCGCCGCGCTCGCAGCGTCTGCCATAGAGAGGCAAACGAAGTGAACGAACCGGCAGAAGCGCCTGTCGGCAAGGCTCCATGCTGCGCGTGATGCTCCGGCGCATCCTGCGGATGAGAGAATTCGGGCAACGCTGAAAAACCTCAAGCCAATGAGTTCTTCAGCAGACTGGGAAAAATATCCGCAACCGCCAGTGCGGCTACAGCTGCAACTCAAGTTCCTCACCGTGAGCTTCACCGCACTCATCAGCGCCATCCGGCTGGCGTAACAGGCTTACTCGTTTCCGCCGCCGGCCTTGTACCACTCCACCGTCCGCCGCAGTCCTTCGCGAAAATCCACCTGCGGCTTGTAGCCCAACCGTTCTTCTGCAAGCGAAATGTCGGCCAGCGAGTCGCGGATATCCCCTGCTCGCGGCGCGGCATAGGCCACTTCTCCGGCATAGCCGGTCAGTTCTTGCAAAATACGGAAGGTTGCATTCAGAGTAATACGAGAACCCGTCGCTGTGTTCATTACCTGGCCAGAAACTTTTTCAGCCGGTGCCGCGGCAGCCAACAGGTTGGCGTGGACCACGTTATCGATATAGGTAAAATCGCGGCTCTGCTCGCCGTCACCGAAGATCGTCGGCTGCTCACCAGCCAGCATTCTGCGGCAAAATATCGCCAGCACGCCGGAGTAGTGCGAAGTAGGGTCCTGGTGCGGACCAAAAACATTGAAGTAGCGAAGCACCACCGTTTCCAGCCCATAAACCCTGCTGAATGAGCGCATATAGTGCTCACCGGCGAGCTTGGCCACGGCATACGGTGAAATCGGGTCAGGAATCATCCGCTCATGCTTCGGCAAAGTGGGAGTATCGCCATAGGCCGAAGAAGACCCGGCATAGACCACGCGCCGAACCCCCGCGTCCTTAGCCGCAACCAGCACATTCAGCGTAGCGTCCACGCAATTCTGATTGGTAGAAACAGGGTCCGCCACCGAGCGCGGCACGGATGCCAGTGCAGCCTCATGAAAGACAATCTCCACGCCCTGCGTGGCCTTTACGCACACAGCCGGATCGGTCAGGTCGCCTTCGATGAATTCCATCTTTTCAAGGCCGACAAGGTTCGAACGCTTACCCGTAATAAAGCTGTCCACCCCGCGCACCGTTTCACCGCGCGCCAGCAGCGCAGCCGCAATGGAACGTCCAATAAATCCTGCAGCACCCGTTACCAGATATTTAGCCAAGGCTCTACTTCCCCCTCCTTCACCGGGGCTGCCACCGCAATTTTGCTTGGGTGGAGAATATCTCTATTTTACTGGAGCATCTTTCGCTTCTCTATCTTTCCCTTATATGCACCTTTGCCCAGGGTTTTAGAATCAAAGTAGATATGGCTACAGCAGTTGCAAGCACTTTGGCAGACGTAAAACAACGCATTCAATCCCGCGAAGCCCGCGTGGGAATTGTAGGAATGGGCTATGTGGGATTGCCGCTGGCGCTGCTCTTCAGCGGCGAGCGCTTTCGCGTAACCGGCTTCGACATTGCCGCCGATAAGGTCGAAAAACTTAACGCCGGCGGCTCCTACATTGTCCGCATTCTCCCGGCAGAGATTCAGGAAGCGCAGAAGTCCGGCTTCCACGCCACATCGGATTACTCGCAGATAGCCGAGATGGACGCCATCATCATCTGCGTTCCCACGCCGCTGAATGAGTATCACGAGCCCGACCTGAGCTATGTGACAGGCACAGTCGAGTCCATCGCGCCCTACATTCACGAAAACCAGTTGATTATCCTGGAAAGCACCACCTATCCCGGCACGACAGAAGACGTCATGGTGCCGCTACTTGAAAAGGGCAATCCGCTTGGCCTGAAGGTGGCCTGTGCCGAAGGCAACTCCGGCGTGCATGTTGCGTTTTCTCCCGAGCGTGAGGACCCCGGCAACACCGCGGTCGCCCGTCATGATATTCCCAAGGTAGTTGGCGGCTGCGGCCCCGCTGCGGTTGAGCTGGCCTCCGCCCTCTATGGCACCATCTTCCGCCGCGTAGTTCCGGTTTCAAGCCCCGCCGCGGCAGAGATGACCAAGCTGCTCGAAAACATCTATCGCTGCGTAAACATCGCGCTGGTAAACGAGCTCAAGCAGCTCTGCATGCGCATGGGGATTGATATTCATGAAGTGATTGATGCGGCCAAGACCAAGCCGTTTGGCTTCCAGGCCTTTTATCCGGGCCCCGGGCTCGGCGGACACTGCATTCCGATTGACCCCTTCTATCTCTCATGGAAGGCAAAGGAATACGACTTCCGCACACGCTTCATTGAGCTGGCCGGCGAAGTCAACACCAACATGCCGTACTTCGTCATCGAGCAGACCGCCAACGCGCTCAACGAGCACAGCAAGTCCATCAAGGGCTCAAAGATTCTCGTTCTCGGACTGGCTTACAAGCGCGACATCGATGACCTTCGCGAATCCCCTTCGCTCACCATCATCGAACTGCTACGGGAAAAAGGCGCCATCGTTTCGTATAACGATCCGTACTTCCCCACCGTTGGCCATGGCCGGCATTACGCCCTCGACATGACCAACACGCCGCTGGAAAACCTCGACCAATACGACGCGGTGCTAATCGTGACAGACCACACCAACTACGACTACAAATCCATCGTGGAGCAGTCCAGGCTGGTAGTTGACACGCGCAACGCAACCAAGGGCATCGACTCGCCCAAAATCGTGCGCAGCTAACTCCACCTCCCACATCCCCCGCCGTTGGGGGATGTGGGGAAAATCTCTCAACCCCAGCCCCTCCTCATCTGCTGTTTCCTACTCCCTACCCCCTATTCCCTACTCCCTGTTCTTTCTTGTATCGTGGTTGCGAACGCTTATGGTCTCCTTCCACGCCACTCTGGCCGAGCCGCAACAGTTTTCGCTCCATGAAAAGCTCCTCTTTCTTGCGTTCGCTCTGACCAGTTGCGCATTTTTCTGGCAGAGCTTTGGCCCCATCGCAAGAAAAATCTGGCAATCAAAGAAGGACCCCAGCTTCCACCTTGCGCCCATCGGCAAACGCATATGGGAGTTCTTCTCAGAAGTTCTCTGCCAATCAAAAGTCATTGCACAGCGCCCGCTCCCCGGCCTAGCGCATGCCTTTGTCTTCTGGAGCTTCCTCGCCTTCGCACTCGTCACACTGAATCACTGCGCCGTAGGCCTTGGCGTTGGTTTCCTCGATCCGGAAGGCTGGTTCGGACGCCTCTATTTCTATCTCGCAGCAGCATTCGCGCTCACATGCGCAGTCAGCATCGCAGGACTCTTCATACGGCGCTTTCTTATCCGCCCGCAGTGGCTCGGCAAAAAGCTTTCTTACGAATCCGGCTTCATCGCATTCCTGATCTTCGCGCTGATGGTGACTTATCTAGCCGCCTTCTTCACGACAGAGGAGTCCTTCGCAGCACACACTGTCTGGTGGCTTCACACCCTCGCTCTGCTCATCTTTCTCCCGCTCATTCCGCATACCAAGCATCTGCACCTGCTGCTGAGCCCCGTAACCGTCTTTCTCTCTCGCGGCAACTTCAGTGACATTCCTCCGCTTGCAGATGACGAAGACTTCGGCCTCGTCGCCGGGCAGGACCTCACACAAATCGTCAGCCTGCAAGCGTACTCCTGCGTAGAGTGTGGCCGCTGCACCGAGCACTGCCCCGCTGCAAACACCGGCAAAGCTCTCAACCCCAAAGAAGTCATTCTCGGATTACGTTCCTATCTCAACGCAATCGGCCCCGCAACAGAAGAACCACTGCTAGGCAAATACAACTCGCAGGAAGCCATCTTTCAATGCACCACCTGCGGCGCATGCGAGTTCCAATGCCCCGTCGGCATCGAACATCTGCCCATCATCGTCGGCCTGCGCCGCGGCGCAGTCAACACCGGCACATGGGAAGACGATTACGGCAGCAAGCTCTTCAACCAGCTTGAGCGTGGCAGCAACGTACTTGGCATCTCCGCACTGGAACGCGACAAGTTCATTCAAAAAGAAGCCTTCCCCATCTTCGACGGCACGCAGGAATACTGCCTGTGGCTTGGCTGCATGGGCGGCTATGATCCCAAAGGCCGCGAAATCATCGCAGCCTTCGCCCAGGTCATGAATCATCTGGGTACAAGCTACGGTGTACTGAAAAAGGAAAAGTGCACCGGTGACCCAGTTCGCCGCCTAGGCAACGACCTCGTCTTTCAACAACTGGCTGAAACCAACCTGGAAACCCTGGCCCAGAACAAAGTCAAAAAAATCGTTGCCATCTGCCCGCACTGTGTCCGCACCATTCAGTCAGACTGGGCCGCATACGGCACGCCCCCTGAAGTGGAACATCACAGCGAGTTTATGTCCCGTTTCGCAGACAAGCTACCGCAAGCTCAAGACAAAGAGAAGATCGTCTATCATGATCCCTGCTATCTGGGCCGCTATCGCAACGTCTACGACGAACCACGCCAGCTTGTACAGATAACAGGCACACTACTCGAAGCCCCACGCCACAAGGAGCGCAGCTTCTGCTGCGGAGCCGGTGGCGGCCTCGCCTTTCTCGGAGAAGAATCCGGCGAACGTGTCAGCCATATCCGTGCACAGGAACTTGTCGCCACCGGCGCAACAACCGTAGGCACAGCCTGCCCCTTCTGTAACACCATGTTCCGCGACGCGCTAGCCGCCAGCGAAGCACCTTCCCCTCAATTACTCGACATAGCGCAGTTAGTCGCACGCGCCCTGCCGGTTCAAAATAATCCATGAGGAACCATACCGCATGAAGATCGTAGTGGCCATCAAACAAGTACCAGACCGCGATGCTCCCGTGCACATCGATGCCGCAGGCAAGTGGATAGATGAATCCGATCTGCAGTGGACGATGAACGAACCCGACGCCTATGCGCTGGAAGAAGCTCTGCGCCTGAAAGAATCTCATGGCGGCGAAGTCATCGTACTCTCTGCTGGCCCTGAGCGCGTCGGAACCACAATTCGCGAAGCGCTCGCCAAAGGCGCAGACCGTGCCATCCACATCACAGCCGACAACCTCGGAGAACGCGATGCCCTCGGCGTGGCCAGACTCATCGCCGAAGCCCTCAAGCCCGAGTCACCCGACCTCATCCTCACTGGCCTGCAATCAGAAGACCTTGGCCTCGGACAAACCGGCGTAATCCTCGCCGAACTGCTCAACCTTCCGCATGCGTCGCTCATCCTGCACGTAGAAAAAACCGATGCGGGCCTCAAGGTAAAACGCGAACTGGAATCTGGCTGGTTCCAGGAAATCGAACTACCCATACCCGCCGTCCTCACCATCCAATCCGGCGGCAACAAACTTCGCTACGCCACACTCATGGGCATCAAAAAAGCCAAGACCAGGGAGATGCGCGTACTCAACGCCACCGAGCTTGCACCCGCTGCATCCCCAACAGTCACGCTCGAACAAATCGCATTACCCAGCAAACAACGATCCACACAAATCCTGCCCGGTAACGCACAAGAAGCCGCAGCAGCCCTCGTAGAAAAACTCAAATTCGAGGTGCGAGTGATATGAGTATTTTTGTAATCCTCGAAGAGAGCAACACTCACATAAGCAGAGCAAGCCGGGAAGCACTTGCCGCAGCGCACTCGCTCGCCACACAAACCTCGCTGACCATACACGCAGTTGTGCTCGGAGCAGCAACAGAAGCACTTGCCTTCGAAGCAGCGACAAAGTCCGTCGTCGCCGCCACACGCATCGAGCACCCCTTGCTGGCGCAATACACACCAGACGGCTGGACGATTGCATTACACCAGTTTCTAACTTCGCAGCAGCCTGCATACGTCATCTTCCCGCACACCTATCAAGTGCGTGACTACGCCCCCGCACTCGCCGCACGCATGAATCAAGTCCTCATCGGCGATGTAACAGCAATCAGCGATGGCCCCACGTTTACTCGCCAACTTATGCAGGGCCGCTTGAATGGCATCTACAAGCACACCAGCTCAGGCCCATGCTTCCTCTCCGTACAGGCAGGCGCTTTCCGTGCCGATGCCCTCGAATCCGGTGCAGCACAAGTCACCACATTCACGCCAACCATTGACGCTGCACAAATCCGCACCAAACCCGGCACACCCTTTCGCGCCGCCGAACAAACAATAGACCTGTCCTCCGCTCCCCTCATCGTCAGCGTAGGCCGAGGCATCAAAGAAGCAGATAATCTGCCCATCGTTGAAGAGCTGGCACAAGCACTCGGCGCAGAGTTGGCAGCTTCACGCCCCATCTGCGACAACGGCTGGCTTCCCATGGAGCGCCAGGTTGGCTCAAGCGGTCAGACCGTTGCACCAAAGCTTTACCTCGCCGTCGGCATCTCCGGAGCCATCCAGCACCTTGTCGGAATGAAAGGCTCACAGTGCATCGTAGCCATCAACAAAGACCCCGACGCACCTATCTTTGAAGTCGCGGACTACGGCATCGTCGGCGATTTATTTGAAGTTGTCCCCGCACTCATCGAAGCAGTCAAAGCCGCAAAATAAAAACGCCCCGCATCTCGATTGGGTGCGGGGCGTTCAATTTACGAGCACATCTACTCAGACCACTCCGCAAACGCGCCATTGCGCACAGCCAGCGCCATCGCTTCCATATCGCCAGACAGCACGCGGTCTTCCTTCAGGCTCGTCACCACAGCGCGCACTGCCGCATACGCACCCTCCACAGGCGCGCTGGACTTAAGCGGCCTGCGGAACTCAAGCGCCTGCGCACCGCACATCAACTCAACGCCAATCACGCGCTCAGCATTCTCCACAATGCGCCGCAGCTTCAGCGCACCCGTCATGCCCATCGAAACATGGTCTTCCTTGCCGCCATCCGTCGGAATACTTCCCGTAGACGAAGGCGCTGCAAGCACCTGGCACTCGTTAATCAACGCAGCGGAAACAATCTGAGCCATCATAAAGCCGGAAGAGATACCGGGGTCCTGCGCAAGAAATGCAGGCAAGCCTTCATTGATATCCGGATTCAACAAGCGGTCAATGCGCCGCTCCGTAATGCTCGCCAGATCCGTAATCGCCGCCGCCGCATAATCAAACGCATACGAAAGCGGAGCACCATGAAAGTTGCCACCAGAAATGATGCTCTCTTCCAGCGACGAACCATCCGGAAAAATCAACGGATTGTCAGTTGCAGAACCAGCCTCAGTTTCCAGCACTCCAGAAACATGATCCAGCACCCCACGCACCGCGCCATGCACCTGCGGCATACAGCGCAGACAATACGCATCCTGCACGCGAGTATCCCCCACGCGATGCGATTCGCGAATTTCCGACCCCTCCAGCAGTTGCAGCAAATGCTTCGCTGAAGCAATCTGACCCGCATGCGGGCGAGCCGCATGAATCCGTGGATCAAACGCCGCAGGAGTTCCCATCAACGCTTCCAGTGACAACGCTCCAGCAACATCCGCCAGCCGAACCAACCGCTGCGCACGCGCCACTGCCAGCGCACCCACAGCCGTCATCGCCTGCGTGCCATTCAGCACGGCCAAACCTTCTTTTGCCGCAAGCGCAATCGGCTTCAACCCCGCACGCTGCATTGCATCCGCGCCGGCAATCCGCTCGCATTGATAGAAAGCCTCGCCCTCACCAATCACAACCAACGCCAAATGCGCTAGCGGAGCCAGATCGCCACTTGCGCCCACAGAGCCGCGTTCCGGCACCACCGGATGCACGCCAGCATTCAGCATGCCGACAAGCAGCTCCACCACTTCCGGCCTATTACCACTGAACCCCTTCGCAAGCACATTGGCACGCAGCAGCAGCATAGCGCGTACCTCAGCCTCAGACAGCGGCTTCCCCACCCCACCCGCATGGCTGCGCACAAGGTTCGTTTGCAGTTGCGCCAGCTTATCCGGCGCAACGCGTACATCCGCCAGCTTGCCAAAGCCGGTGTTCACGCCATAGACCGTCTGCCCCGTTGCCAGAATCTGCTCAATCTGTGCACGGCCCGCTTTCATTCGCCCCAACGCCGCATCTGCAACTGCCACACGCCGGTTAGCCGATGCAACTTCTTCAATCTCCGCCAGACTCAGCGGCTGACCATCCAACTGCAAAATGTTCATATTGGTTCAATTCTAAATTCTTCAATCGAGCCCGAGAATGCGGCGGTTCCTTTCCCTGTCAGTGCCCGCGCCAACAAAATCGTCAAAGGCCTTCTCCGTCACGCGAAGAATGTGCCTCTTGATAAACGGCGCACCTTCCGCAGCTCCCTGCTCAGGATGCTTGATCGCACACTCCCACTCCATCACCGCCCAGCCGGGATAGTCATACTGCGCCATCTTAGAAAAGATTCCGCCAAAATCAACCTGCCCGTCGCCCAGTGAACGAAAGCGTCCCGGTCTGTTGATCCACGGAAGATAGCTGCCATAAACACCCGACTTCGCTGTAGCGTTATACTCCGCGTCCTTCACATGGAAGGCACGAATGCGCTCGTGATACAGATCGATGAATCCCAGATAATCCGCCTGCTGCAGCACATAATGGCTAGGGTCGTAGAGAATATTCGCGCGCTTGTGTCCTTCCACTTCTTCCAGAAAGCGCTCAAACGTAGCACCATCATGCAGGTCTTCCCCCGGATGCAGCTCAAAGCAGGCATCCACACCCACTTCATCAAACGCATTGAGAATCGGCAACCAGCGGCGGCCCAGTTCTGCAAAGGCCTCTTCTACCAGTCCAGCAGGCCGCTGTGGCCACGGATAAAAAAACGGCCAAGCCAACGCGCCGGAAAATGTAGCATGCGCCGTAAGCCCCATGCGCCAGCTGGCTTTGGCTGCCCAGTGCAACTGCTGCACGGCCCATGACTGGCGACTCTTTGCATCGAGCCCCGCAGGAGCGAAGTCCGCATACATGGTGTCATAAGCCGGATGCGTTGCCACAAGCTGCCCTTGCAGATGCGTCGATAGCTCCGTAACTTCCAGCCCTGCCGAACGAACCGTGCCAAGAATCTCATCGGCATAGTCCTGCCTTTCAGCGGCACGCTGCAAGTCGATAAAGCGCTTGTCCCACGTAGGAATCTGCACCCCAACAAAGCCAAGCTTCGCAGCCCATGTGGAGATATCAGCAAGCGTATTGAACGGTGCAGCATCCCCAGCAAACTGCGCAAGAAAAATTCCCGGCCCCTTAATCGTCTTCATACTAGAAATCTCCCACAAAACTTATTAAAGTGCTTTGCTGGAATCTCTTCTGACAAAGCACCTTTTAGCAAGACGTACGCAGCTTATTCCAGCAACAATGCACACTATATCTACGGCAACATTAAACACCAAATCTCGTGTCACTGAGCTGTGGGACCACCCCTTAGGGGTAAGCCACACACCGATGAACGCATCGCAACAACAAAAAGTGAGCAGCACGGCAATCACACCTAGAGATGGGCGCAAGATGTTCGAGAATTTCATGCCGTCCGAATCCAACGCTGCAATTTAAAACTCAACCCACGTCCCGCTAGCATTGCTGGTGATGCACCGCTCAATAAATCGCATTCCACGCACGCCTGCCTTGATACCCGGCAGAGTAGGCGGAGACTGCACAGACTTGTCCAGCTTCCACGCTTCCAACCAGTCAGCAAACTCGCGATACAACACCGCAAAGGCTTCAAGATACCCTTCAGGATGCCCGCTAGGCGTACGAGCCGCAGCAAGAGCATCAGAACTTAGATACCCCTCAGAAGCACGATAAGTCTGCACAGGCCGGCCCGGCGTGCGAAGAATAAGGTTGTTTGGGTCTTCCTGCTCCCAATGCAAGCTAGCCTTATCGCCATAGACGCGCAAACGTGGATTATTACCTTCCCCTGTGGCAATCTGCGAAACAAGAAGAGTTCCCTGCGCCCCATTGTTGAGCTTAAAGAGCGCCGTGCAATCATCATCCACCTTGCGCGTAGGAATAACGCTGCGCAGCGTAGCATTCAGCGCCGTGAACTCAAGCCCAGTGACATATTCAACAAGATGAAAAGCATGTGTTCCAATGTCGCCAATCGACCCACCAGGACCGTTCTTTGCAGGATCCACGCGCCACTCGGCCTGCTTGTTGCCGGTCGCTTCGGTCTCCCCGCTGAGCCACCCCTGCAGATAATCAACAGCAACCTTGCGAATGTTGCCGAGAACACCAGAAGCACAAATAGCGCGCGCCTCGCGGATAAGCGCATACCCTGCGTACGTATGCGTTAGCGCATAAGGCAAGCCCGCATTGGCAACAACCTTTTCAAGTTCCAACGCTTCGTCATAAGTAGCAGTAGCAGGCTTATCGCTGACAACAGGAATCCCCGCTTCAAGCGCGGCTTTCGCAACAGGCAAATGCAGATGGTTCGGCGTCGCAATAATAAGGAAGTCAATACCATCAGGCCTCTGCTTTTCCGCAGCAATAAGCTCCTGCCACGTCGCATAGGCGCGTGCCGGATCGATCTTGTAGCTAACAGCAGCCGCACGCGATTTCTCCGGCGAAGACGAAAAAGCTCCGGCAACAATTTCCGCGCGGCTATCAAGCTCCGCTGCAATTCTGTGAACAGGACCGATAAAAGCACCAGCACCGCCCCCGATAAGTGCATAACGCAATTTGCGCGATTGAGTCATTCCATTCTCCACGTACTATCTGAAAGTTTGTTCTAAACGCCGCATGTACGGCCAATCCTTACCAGTCCGTTAAAGTCCCATCCAATTTGCGATTCACCGGCAGATATGCACGCTGATACGGATACTTCGCCGCAAGCGCTTCATCAAGATCAACACCAAGACCCGGCTTCTCCCCTGGGTGCATGTATCCATCCGCATACGCATACGCATGCGGAAACACCGACTCCATCTCTTCCGAATGCGGCATGTGTTCCTGAATGCCGAAGTTATGCACCGCTACCCCAAAATGCAGTGCCGCCGCCATCGTCACAGGCGAAAGATCCGTTGCCCCATGACACCCTGTACGCACGTGATACAACTCCGCAAAATCCGCAAGCTTCTTCAAATGCGTCAGCCCGCCCGCATGCACCACCGTTGCGCGAATGTAATCAATCCACTGGTTGCGGATAAGGTCATGCGCATCCCACAACGAGCTAAAAACCTCACCCACAGCAATCGGAGTGGTCGTGTGCTCGCGAATCACCTTGAACCCCTCCTGCAACTCCGCAGGCGTAGGGTCTTCCATCCAGAAAAGATGATAAGGCTCCAACTCCTTGCCCAGCCGCGCCGCTTCAATCGGCGTCAAGCGATGATGGCAATCATGCAACAGGTGCAACTCCTCACCAAACTTCTCTCTCACCTTTTCAAAGAGCTTCGGCGTAGAGCGCAGATAAGGCTCCGTAGCCCATTCATACTCCGAAGGCAAACCACGCTCTGCAGGCTCATAGCGGCCTCCACCTTTCGACACGCCATACGTGCTCTTCAGCCCCGCAACACCGCTCTGCACGCGGATCGCCTTGTATCCCTGCTCCTGGTGCTTCGCAACATCGTCGAGCGCAGCCTCCACATCCTTGCCAAAAGCATGACAGTAAACCATCACACCATCGCGGCTCTTGCCGCCAAGCAGGTTGTAGACCGGGGTATTCAGCGCCTTACCCTTGATATCCCACAGCGCCACATCCACAGCCGCAATCGCCGACATGGTGACCAGCCCGCGCCGCCAGTACGGCCCGCGATAGAGATACTGCCAGATATCTTCCGTCTGAAACGGATCACGCCCAAGGATGCAAGGAATCACGTGGTCGGTAAGATAACTCGCCACAGCCAACTCACGCCCGTTGAGCGTGCCATCGCCCAACCCATAGATGCCCTCATCGGTCTCCACCTTAAGCGTGACAAAATTCCGCCCCGGCGACGTGATGTTTACATACGCATTTGTAATCTTCATCGGTTGAATCCTTGACTACTGATTAACAGCGCTAGCCAGAAACCCGCCATCCACCGCAATAATCTCCCCCGTCACAAACGAAGCCGCATCGGAAGCAAGATACACCGCAGTTCCCGCCACCTCATGCGCCTCGCCAAACCGCCCCATCGGCGTACGCATCTTCAGCTCCGCACCTCGCGCTGTACCTTCCACAATCGCCTTATTCAGCGGAGTAGGAAAACCCCCCGGAGCAATCGCATTCACATTCACGCCGCTCTTCGCCAGTTCAATCGCCAGCACCTGCGTCAGCGAACCAATCCCCGCCTTGCTCGCGCTATAAGCGGCCACTTCCTTGAATCCCGCAAACGTACTCAGCGAAGCAATATTGATAATCCGCCCATAGCCGGCCTTCACCATGCCCGGCGCAAACACCTGGCAACTCCGCAGCGTACCCGTCAGATTCGTTTCCATCACACGCGCCCACTCCGCCTCGCTCTCCTCCAGCGTAGGAGACTTGTGCGTCACGCCCTGCGCATTGACCAAAACATCCACCTTGCCAAATGCCGCAATCACCGCATCATGCAGCGCAACAAGCGACGCACGGTCCATCACATCGCTCGTAACAGGCAGCGTCTTCCTTCCCAGCGCCTCAATCTCGGCCGTAACCTGCGCCGCCTGCTCCGCGCGCCGCGAAGTCGCCACCACGTCCGCGCCGGCCTCTGCCAGCCCAATCGCAATCGCATAGCCCAACCCGGTCGTTCCGCCAATCACCACAGCCGTTCTGCCACTCAAATCGAACAGGCTCTTCGTCATTGCGCCTCGCATCCTCTAACCCGCAACTTTACAAGATAGGCCCCACCGCGGTCTCGTTCCTCTAGGTCTCAAGTCGTATACGTTCCGCCGCTCGCTGCGTTACATTGTTCCCGTACCACTAAAAGGCTTTTCTTATGGACCCCATTCAAATCCCCGCCCAGCGCCGCTGGGACGCACTCTCCCTCGGTGAAGTCATGCTCCGCCTCGACCCCGGCCCCGTCCGCGTGCACACCGCGCGCCAGTTCACAGCCTGGGAAGGCGGCGGCGAATACAACGTAGCCCGTGGCCTTCGCCGCTGCTTCGGACTGCGCACCGCCATCGCCACCGCTCTCGCGGAAAACTCCGTAGGCCGCCTCGTCGAAGACTTTATCCTCCAAGGCGGCGTCGATGCCTCCCTGCTCAAATGGACCCCCTACGACGGCGTAGGCCGCGCCGTCCGCAACGGCCTCAACTTCACCGAACGCGGCTTCGGCATCCGCGCCGCCGCCGGAACATCCGATCGCGGCCACACCGCCATCAGCCAGGTCAAGTCAGGAGACTTCGACTGGCCCACAATCTTCGGCTCCGAAAACGGCGCACGCGCCTTTCACACCGGCGGAATCTTCGCCGCCCTCTCGGCCTCCACGGCAGAGGTCGCAGCCGAAGCCATGACCGCGGCACAGGCCGCCGGAACCATCGTCTCCTTCGATCTCAACTACCGCGACTCCCTCTGGAAGGCCATCGGCGGCAAAGCCAAGGCACAGGAAGTGAACCGAGATCTTGTAAAAAAAGTAGACATCCTGCTCGGTAACGAAGAAGACTTCTCCGCCATGCTCGGCGTGCATCTCAAAGGTGTCTCCGAAGACTTCGCCGAACTCCCCGTCCACTCCTACGAAGAGATGCTGCGCGAAGTAGCCAGCCTCTACCCCAACCTGAAGCTCATAGCCAGCACCCTACGAACCGCAAAAACAGCCACCGTCAACGCATGGGGAGCCATCGCACTCTATGAAGACAAAATCATCCACGTCCCCCAGCGCGATATCGAAATCTACGACCGCGTAGGCGGCGGCGACAGCTTTGCCTCAGGCCTGCTCTACGGCCTCCTCGCAGGTAAAGGAGCCGAGTGGGCGGTCGCATGCGGCGTAGCCCACGGAGCACTCGCCATGACTACCCCCGGCGACACCAGCATGGCCACCCTATCCGAAGTCGAGCGCGCCATGAAAGGCGGCAGCGCCCGCATCGCGAGATAAAGAAAAGAGCGCACGCCTGATTCGTTCAGAAGGGTACGGGCTTTAGCCCGCACAGAAAGCACATTAACCAATAACAGGGGCTTTAGCCCCTGAGGGAAAGCGCAATGTCCACCACCGCAGAGCTCCTCGAATCCGCAGGCCTCATCCCCGTCCTCCGCGCCAAAAGCGAAAAACAAGCCCACGCCGTCGTACAAGCCATGATGAAAGGCGGCGTCAAAGTCGTAGAAGTCACCATGACCGTCCCCGGCGCAGTCGATCTCCTCAAAACCCTCAAGCAGGAGTACGGCGACACGGTTCTCCTCGGCGCAGGCACCGTCACCACCGCGCAGGAGGTCGAAGACACCATCGCCGCAGGAGCCGAATTCATCGTAAGCCCCAGCCTGCACACAGAGGTCATCGTCGCCACCAAGGCACTCGGCAAGCTCTCCGTCCCTGGCGCGCTCACGCCAACCGAAGTCCTCACCGCCTACCGCGCCGGCGCGGACTACGTAAAAATCTTCCCCTGCTCCGCGATGGGCGGCGCACCCTATCTCAAGTCCCTGCTCGCGCCATTCCCGTTCCTCAAGCTAATCCCCACCGGCGGCGTAACACTGCACACAGCAGCCAGCTTCCTCGAAGCCGGAGCCAAAGCCCTCGGCGTAGGCAGCGACCTCGTCAACCTAGCCGCCATCGATGAAGGCAAACCCGAAATCATTACCGGCGCGGCGGAAGCCTACCTGCAAGTCCTGGCGAAAGCGCGCAGCAAAGCATAGCAGCCGCGCTGTGTGTCAGAATGGCCTAGTCATGGAACTCAAAGGCCTTTCCTTTCTCGGCGCACATCGCGGCTCGCACGCCAACTCGACATTTGAAGCGGTCAACCCGCAAACCGGCACCGCTATTCCGCCCGTTTACCACTCAGCAACCACAGCCGAGCTAAACGCAGCCGTAGAACTAGCCGCCGAAGCCTTCCCCAGCTATAGCCAGCTCCCCGGCAAGGCCAAAGCCGCCTTCCTGCGCCGCATCGCCGACGGCTTCGATAAGCACGCCCAATCCCTCGCCGAACGTGCCAACCTCGAAACCGCGCTCCCCGTCACGCCGCGCCTGCTGGGAGAAGTCGCTCGCACCTCCGGCCAGTTGCGCCTCTTCGCCTCCGTCGTAGAAGAAGGCTCCTGGGTCAACGCCCGCATCGACCCTGCGCTGCCCGACCGCAAGCCCCTGCCGCGCCCTGACCTGCGCTCCATGCTGCGCCCGCTAGGTCCCGTTGCCGTCTTCGGAGCCAGCAACTTCCCCTTCGCCTTCTCCGTCGCCGGCGGAGACACCGCCTCCGCCCTCGCCGCAGGCTGCCCGGTAGTCGTCAAGGCGCATCCTGCCCACCCCGGAGCCAGCGAGCTGGCCGCAGCCATCATCACAGAGGCCGCAGCCGCCGAATCCCTCCACCCCGGCGTCTTCACCCTGCTCTTCGACTCCGGCATCCAAATCGGCACAGCCCTCGTCCAGCATCCTGAAATCAAAGCCATAGCCTTCACCGGCTCGCTCCGCGCAGGCCGCGCCCTCATGGACCTCGCCGCCGCCCGCCCGCAGCCCATCCCCTGCTTTACAGAAATGTCCAGCGGCAACCCGGTCTTCGTCCTCCCCAGCGCCCTCCGCAAAGGCCCCATCGAGCTCGCCAAAAGCCTCTTCGGCAGCTTCACCCTCGGCGCGGGCCAGTTCTGCACCAAGCCCGGCATCGTCCTCATGCCCGACACACCGGAAGGCACCGAATTTCTGGTCGAACTCAAAGCATTAGTCGAGCAATCGCAGCCCTACACACTGCTCACCGCCGGAATCGCCCGCGAATACGGACGCGCCACCCTCATCCGCTCCGGCCAAATCCCCCTCGCCGCCTCAGGCACCGTCGCCGAAGCCGCCCATCAGGCCGAATCCAAGCTCTTCACCGTCGGCCTCGACGCCCTTCTCGCGCAACCCCACCTCGCCGAAGAAATCTTCGGCCCCGACACGCTGCTCGTCTCCTGCGACTCCACCACGGACTATTTCCGCGCCGCCCGCTCCCTCGACGGCCACCTCACCGCCACCATCCTCGGCGACGAAGACGACCTCATAGCCCACCACGAGCTAGTCCAGATTCTCGAACAGAAAGCAGGCCGCATCCTCATCAACGGCTTCCCCACCGGCGTAGAAGTCACCCACGCCATGGTCCACGGCGGCCCATACCCCTCCACCTCCGACCCGCGCTTCACATCCGTCGGCACGCAAGCCATCTACCGCTTTGCCAAGCCGGTCTGCTTCCAGAACTTCCCAGACGCACTGCTCCCCGCAGAACTGCAGGCGAGCAATCCGCTCGGCATTACACGGCTTGTCGATGGAAAGCCTGAACGCTCCGATGCATAATTGATTCCTATGTCGAAGCTCTTGTTAGACCGCTTCAAAGAGAATAGACCTCCGCGTAATCAGGAGGAATTGGCTCATTTGCATGAAGAGCCACCGGAATCATATGCAGCGGAGTTTCCCGATATTCCTGTACCAGACGCACCGTTATCTCCATATCTGCTGGCTGCACAATGGACATGCGGCTTATTGCTACCAGAAGATATGCCGTCGCTAGCTGCGGACCTTTTGACCAACGGCTTTGATTCGCCTTCGCTCAGACGTCTTGCTGGTGAAATCAATGTTCACAGCCGCCACGACATTGAAAAGCTTGTGAGCCGCACATTCAATGAGCTGTCAGTGCATTACCCAATCTCGCTAAAGAATGCGCGCGAAGCAGTTACCAGACAAGTTGCGCGTGAAGTAATTGCTGGGAAGCGAAATGTTTGGGCAGCATCATTCGCACTTGACAAAATTACCGATTGGGATTGGAAACATGAAGTTGAGGATCTCTATGCGCTCCTTTTCCTCAACGAAGAGCTCGACGTGGATTATATGAATTGCGGACGCCCTATTGCTGAAATCAAAACAGACCTGATACAGACATTCGCTAAACTTAGCATGTAAACAGGTTTAGAAAAGTAACTTACCCTGCGCCTCTAAATTTTTCACAGGACTTTCCCCAGCCACTTCCCCGTATGAGAATGCAGATTTGCGGCAATCTCTTCCGGCGTGCCCACAGCAACCACCTGTCCGCCACCATCGCCGCCTTCCGGCCCCATATCAATCACCCAATCGGCGCTCTTGATAATGTCCAGATTGTGCTCAATCACCACCAGCGAGCCGCCACCGTCAATCAGCTTCTTAAACGCCGTCAGCAGCTTCGACACATCATCAAAGTGCAGCCCCGTCGTAGGCTCATCCAGGATGTAAAGCACCCGGCTGGCCTGCGAAGGCTTGGCATTCGCATTCGCCGAACGAACCTGCGCCAGATGCGCCGCCAGCTTCACACGCTGCGCCTCGCCACCAGAGAGCGTAGTAGCCGACTGCCCCAGCCGCAGATACCCCAACCCCACCTCATCCAGAACCGTCAGCTTCTCCTGCAGCTTGTTCAACCCGGTAAAGAAGCGCAGCGCCTCCTTCACCGTCATCTGCAGCACTTCATGAATATTCTTACCCTTGTACTGCACCTCAAGAATGCGCGCCTGGTAACGCGTGCCACCGCAATCCTCACAAGGCAGTTCCACGTCCGCCAGAAACTGCATCTCAACCGTAACCGTGCCATCGCCCTCGCAGGTATTGCACCGCCCGCCCGGCACGTTAAACGAAAAATGCCCCGGCGTAAGTCCCTTACGCTTCGCATCCGGCTGTGAAGCAAACAGCTCGCGAATCAAATCGAACGCCTTGATGTACGTCACCGGATTCGAACGCGGCGTGCGGCCAATCGGCGTCTGGTCCACCAGAACCACATCATTCAGCCGCTCCACACCTGTCAACGATTTATACGACCCCGTAGGATCGCCGGAATCCGTCTGCCCCAGCGCATGCGCAACAGCGCGAGCCAGCACATGATGCACCAGCGTCGATTTCCCCGATCCGGAAACGCCCGTAATCGCCACCAGCATCCCCAGCGGAATCTCCACATCCACATTGCGCAGATTGTTCGCATTCGCCCCGCGCAGCACCAGCTTCTCGCGCCCCGGCAAACGCCGCCGCGTCGGTACAGGAATCGCAATCTGCCCCGAAAGATACTTGCCCGTCAGCGAATTCGGATTCGCCTCAATCTCCGCCAGATTCCCTTCCGCCAGCAGCTTGCCGCCAAACTCGCCCGCACCCGGACCAAGGTCCAGCAAGTAGTCCGCGGCACGCAACACATCGGGATCATGCTCCACCACAACAATCGTGTTGCCCAGGTCGCGCAGCTTCTCCAGGATCGAAATCAACCGCGCCGTATCCCGCGTATGCAAACCAATCGAAGGCTCGTCCAGCACATAGAGCGCCCCCACAAGCTGTGAGCCCAAGGAAGTAGCAAGCTGAATCCGTTGCGCCTCACCGCCAGAAAGGGTTGATGCCAACCTGTCCAGCGTCAGATAATCCAGTCCCACCGCATACAAAAACAGCAGCCGCTGCTGAACCTCTCCCAGCACCGACCCGGCAATCTCTTCCTGCATCGGCGTCAGCTTCAACCCCGCAAAAAAATCCTTCGCCTTCGCAATCGTCAGCGCTGCCGCCTGGCAGATATTCAGCCCATTCAACCGCACCGCGCGCGCTTCGGCCCGCAGCCGCTGCCCACGGCACTCCGGGCACTCCGCATATCCGCGATACTTGCTTAGCATCACGCGAACATGCAGCTTGTACTTCTTCTTTTCCAACTGCGCAAAGAAGCCATACACACCCGCATAGCTTCCCTTGCCGCGCAAAATCACCTCGCGCTGCGCATCCGTCAGCTCGCGCCACGCCACATTCAGCGGAACTCCCAGCGTCGGCGCATGCTTCTTGAAATCCGTAAACCACGGACGATACTTCGGCCTGTTCCACGGATCAATCGCGCCATCATTCAGGCTCAGCGACTTATCCGGAACAATCAAATTCAAATCGAAATCGACAGTGTTCCCAAATCCCTGGCATCGCGGGCAAGCGCCAAAGGGATTGTTAAAGCTGAACAGCCTCGGCTCCGGCTCACGCCCCGGCCTGTGGCAATCCACACACTCAAATGCAGAAGAGTAGCGAGAATGCTTCCGCTCCGCACCCTCTTCACGCGGAACAGTCTCAAAGATCACCTCGCCAGCTTCGCGATATGCAATCTCGACAGCATCCACAATGCGCGCACGATTCTCATCATCCACAACAATGCGGTCCACCAGCACAAACACCGGCAGAGAAAAATCAATCTCCAGCAACGACTCCGGCGTAGAGAACTCAAAGATGCGCCCAAGCTGATACAGCCGGTTGAATCCGCCGCTGCGCAGCTCCATCAGCCGCGCCTTCATGCCATCATTCAGCGGACCATCTTCAGCAGCCTTCGCCGCAGCTTTCGCACTCGCTCTTGTCTTCTTTGCAGGCGGAGCCTCCGCCTTCTCAATCGAAACCGTCTTCACCGGAAACAGCGCCTGCAGCCGCGTTCCCTCACCCAGCGCCATCACCGCATCGGCAATCTCATCCACGCTGTCGCGCCGCACCAGTCCATCGCAGTGAATGCAATGCACCGTCCCGCAGCGCGCATACAACAAGCGCAGGTAGTCATAGATCTCAGTAGCCGTAGCCACCGTAGACCGCGGGTTCCGCGTAGTATTTTTCTGCTTAATCGCAATCGCCGGAGCAAGCCCGTCAATCTCGTCCACGTCGGGCTTCTCGATGCGCTCCAGAAACTGCCGCGCATACGCCGACAGCGACTCCACATAACGCCGCTGCCCTTCCGCGTAAATCGTGTCAAAGGCAAGCGACGATTTGCCGGAGCCCGACACACCGCTCAGCACCGTTAGCTTGCCATGCGGAATCTCGCAAGAGATGTTCTTGAGATTATGCGTCCGCGCGCCGCGGATTATGATTGCTTCATTCGCAGAGGTCAACAGTAAGCACCAGCCCAAAAATCGGCCGTACGCTCACTGTGCGTCTCGCAAGCAAATGTGCAGAACGGCCCATTCTTATTATAAGAGCGCCGCACATTGTGCGAAATTCGCGTCAGGAAACAAGAAGCGCCGGAACCAATCCGGCGCATTCTCTTGCAGCCCGCATGGGCCACGCCCCAACTTTACGATATCCGCGAAAGAACCTTAAGCGACCAATTCAGGAATGTACTCGTACTCAATCTCGCTCACAACTGCATCCACTTCGCGGTTGAGAACCGAAGACAGATTCATCAGCACAGTCGATGCGCAAGCCGGGCACTGCGTGGAGCAATTGCCCACGCTATTGCAGTCCTGGCACAAATAAGCATTCGCTAACGGAATATGAACCGGATCGCTACAAAGCGTATACGACTCCTGCTCGTCATAATCGTGGCGTTTATTCATAATGAGTGAAAGCATAGTTCACCTGCTTCTTTAGGCTTGTACACAAACAGCCAAAGTTAAATTCCTCAGATTAGCTGCTATATAGATGGATGCGAGCATATAGGCCAAAGTTGCTTAACTCCACATGCCTTTAGTCTGTCCATCCTTGCGACAATCCGCGCAACTGCTATAGAATTGTGCGCTTTGCATGCCAAACGTTACAGTAAGGTAACCACTTAATGGTTATCTTTTTGTAGTTCGATCCTCTTTGGCACTCCCCTCCCGCCTCTGCAAAACGTCCAAAAACAGAACAACGGCTTACACTTATAGGTGAGGTATTTCGTGCATCGTTTCGCGTCTCTGCTCGTCCTTTTTGCTTCCCCTGCTCTCTTTCTCGCGCAACAACCCGCAAGCGCCGGCAACACGCTCGCTCCAGAAGTGCAGGACGCCGAAGCAGCCATCTCGCAATCCAACTGGAAAGCAGCCTCCGACAAGCTCAGTGCCTATCTCACCGCCCATCCCAACGATGCACGCGCCCTCTTCGACGCAGGCTACGCCGCCGATGCGCAGAATCACCTCGACGAAGCCGCCGCGCTCTACCGCCGCGCCGTAGACGCGAACAACACATCCTTTGAAGCGCATCTCTCGCTAGGCCTGCTGCTCGCCCGCCAGAACAAGTCCGACGAAGCCCGTACCGAACTCACCGCCGCCACTAAGTTAGATCCCGGCGAGGCCGGACCCACACTCAAAGCCCGCGCCTGGCGAGCCCTCGCACAAATCGACCGCACCACCGACCCGTCTGCCGCTTCCAACGACTTAATCGAAGCCTTGAAGATAAGCCCCGAAACCACTGACGACACACTCCTTGCCGCCGAACTAGCCGAGCAGACCGGCGACTTCGACTCCGCCACAGCCGCCTACAAGCGCTTGCTTGCCAAAGACCCCAAATCCGCCGAAGCTAACTCCGGCATGGCACACGCCCTCATCGCGCAAAAGAAATATACCGACGCGGAAACCTTCCTCCGCACCGCCCTGCAAAGCTCCCCGGACGACCCAACGCTGACCGCGCAGCTAGCCACCGTCCTAGCCGCCGAAAACAAAGCCGAAGCCGTTCCCCTTCTCCAGAAGCTCCACACCGCGCACCCTGACAACACGGCCATCACGCGCATGCTTGCCGAAGTCCTCTCCGAAGCGGGAGATATTGCAAACTCTGACCAGCTCTACACCCAGCTCATCGCCGCCAATCCCAGCGACCCCGACCTGCTCATCGGCCACGGCCAGAACCTCATCCGCCAGCTTCACTACGCCGAAGCCTTCCAGGCCTTCTCAAAAGCCACCCAGCTCGCTCCAACCAATCCCGACGCATGGAGCGGCCTCGCCTTCGCCGCATCCAAAACCAACCGCCCCTCGGTCGTTATTCAAGCGCTTACCGCCCGCGCAAAATTCGTCCCCGACAACCCATCGACCTATTTCCTGTGGGCCACCTCGTACGATGCAATGCACGATCGCGCAAACGCGGCTTCTTACTACCATCGTTTTCTCGACGCAGCCAAAGGCAGCTTCCCCGATCAGGAATGGCAGGCACGCCAGCGCCTTCAATTGCTGGAAAAGAAGTAGCTGGCAGACGACAATTAAGTTACAAATAGAACCTTGCACATTTGTGCAATTCGGCCTATAGTCCGTGCCAAGGATAGTTTTTTGCCGGAACCGTTCCGGCAAGGTTGGAAACTTGAATCGAATACCGCAATCCCCCGCGGAGGTTCGTCATGCGTAAGATCCCAGCCGTTTTCATTCTGCTGACTGCCGTCTCGCTTCCAGCCTACACCGCGTCGCCGGACGACAAGCCCATAGACCAGCAATCCATCGACGCGCTGGAAGCCCGTGCCTCGCAGGCCTCGCCCCGCGAGCAGTGCTTCCTCTACGCGCAGCTCGTGCACGAGCTCGTCGAGTTCAGCGCCAGGCAATACACCGGCGGAGAAATCGTGAAAGCCACAGCGCTCCTCAAGCAGGCAGAGCAGTTCACGCACAAAATTAACAGCGCCGTTGCCATAAACGACAAAAAGCTCAAGGACGCGCAAATCCTCCTACGCCACACAGCCTACCGCCTCAACGAGCTGATCCACGCCTCCAATGAAGAAGACAAGCCGCTGATGACAGCAACGCTGGCCCAGCTCAACGCCGCACAAAACGAAACCATGCTGGCCGTCTTCAAAAAATAGCTTTTGGCCCACTGCACAGCAGTAAACGTTGGCGTTGAGTACAAATCCTTGTTGCCGCAACGAACCAGCTAAGAGCTAAAAGCTAACGGCTAATAGCTGCTTTTGACATAATGAACCGCGTCGGAGGTTTTGCGTATGCCTCGCCCGCGTTTCTTCTCAAGCCTGCTCATCGCCGCACTCTGCGCCGCTCCCGTTATCGCGCAAAAAGACAAGCGCGAGCCACTCAACGAAAACCAGATCGAGCAAATCCGCGAAGCCGGCATTGACCCCGACCAGCGCATCGCGCTCTACACCAGGTTCCTCAACGAGCGCGCCGAAATCATCAAGGGCCTGACCAACCGCGGCAAGTCCACAGCCCGCGCCAAGCGCATCGACGACGAGTTGCAGGACTTCACAGCCCTAATGGACGAGCTAGGCTCCAACCTCGACCAGTACAGTGAGCGCAAAGCCGACATGCGCAAGTCACTCAAGGATCTAAACGAAGCCTGCCCCAAATGGCACACCATCCTGATGGCCCTCCCCGGCGAACCCACCTTCGACATCTCCCGCAAAGAGGCCATCGAAAGCAGCGAAGACCTGACCGACGACGCCAAGCGCCTGTTCACCGAACAAACCGCCTACTTCCTCACGCACAAAGACGACAAAGGCCAGCAGCGCGCAGAACCGAAATAAAACAGGGCTCAGGGAGTAGAAAACAAAAGTACTGAAAGGCTATTCAGCGCGAATGGTTCGGCTTTTGCAGTTGCCTTCTATTCCCTACTCCCTGCCTTTCTCTGCTAGCCTTAAAATTGGTGGCATCCGATTTAATCCCCATCTTCCAGCAGGAATACCGCGCGCTGCGTCCCCGCGCGCCGATGCCGCCCTTTACCATCCGTTTCCGCAAATTCGTTTCCCTCAACACCACCATCCGCCTCCGTGAAGGCCAGATTCACGTCAGCCTCTCTGACCTGCTCGAAGGCGCGCCGGAATCGGTCCTGCACGCCATCGCGCACATCCTGCTGGCCAAGCTCTACAAAAAGCCCATCGATGCCGCGCAAAACCACCGCTACAAACGTTTCGCCACCTCGTCAGCGGTCATGAAGCAGACCGAACTGATTCGCGGCAGCCGTGGCAGCAAGCGCTACCTCGGCCCGCAGGGCCACTACTACAACCTCGAAGAGGTCTTCGACTCCCTCAACGAACGTTTCTTCCATGGCCTCATGGGTCGTCCCCAGCTCACATGGAGCGAGAACATGGCCAAGCGTCTCCTCGGCCACTACGACCCCGCGCACAACACCATCGTCGTCAGTCGCGTCTTCGACCGCCCCAGCAGCCCGCGTTACGCCATCGAATACCTGCTCTACCACGAGATGCTGCACCTCAAGCACCCGGTAAAAATGAACGGCACACGCCGCTGCGTCCACTCCGCCGCCTTCAAAGCCGACGAGCGCCAGTTCCCCCAGTTAAAAGAAGCCCTCGCCTTCCTCAAACGGCTATAAATTCAAAATCAGGAACAATCGCATGCCACCCAAAGAACTCACCCGCTGCAAATGGCCCGGCTCCGACCCGCTCTACCTCGCTTACCACGATGAAGAATGGGGCGTGCCCGAATACGACAGCCGCGCACTCTGGGAAACGCTCATGCTCGAAGGCTTTCAAGCCGGCCTCGCGTGGATCGTCATTCTCCGCAAGCGCGAATCCTTCCGCAAAGCCTTCAAAAACTTCGACCCCGCCAAAGTAGCCCGCTTCACCGAAGCCGACATCGAACGCCTGCTTGCCGACCCCGGCATCGTCCGCGCCCGCGCCAAGATTGAAGCCACCATCCAGGGCGCAAAAATCTATCTCGCCATGCAGGCCGCCGACGAAGACTTCTCCCAATATGTCTGGAGTTTTGTCGATGGAAAGCCCATCCAGAACACCGGCCCGCTGCCATCGCAATCGCCGCTCTCCGAAAAAATCTCCAAGGATCTAAAGAAGCGCGGCTTCAAATTCGTCGGCCCAACCATCGTCTACGCATGGATGCAGGCCATCGGCGTGGTCAACGACCACACCCCGGATTGTTTCCGCCGCAAAGCCGTACAAAAAGCTAAGGCAGGGCTTTAAGCCCTGCCTTAGCAAACAAATCATCTGGGAAGGTACGGGCTTTAGCCCCTGAGGCATGCTTCTACGCCGGATTCTCAACCGTAGCCGCAGATTCCTGCACAGGCCGCCGTGTATAAGCCCAAACCAGCAACAACGCACCCGCCGCCACACAGCCCGCGCTAGCCAGTTGCGCATTCGACAATCCCCAAAGCACCTTGGGATTCCGCCGAACAAACTCCACCAGGAACCGCGCCGCACCACTCAAAATCAGGTACTCGCCAAGAATCGCTCCCGTAGGCCGCTGCTTCTTTCCCCGGAACCACAACCACGTGCCAATCAGCACCGAGTCGCCAAACTCATACAGCGGCGTAGGATGCACCGGCACAAACACCGGCTCAATCCCCTTGGGAAACGCCATGCCCCACGGCAGCTTGGTAGGCAACCCATAACAGCCGTCGCCGGAAAGAAAACACCCTATGCGTCCAACGCCATATCCAAACGCCGCCGCCGGAGCAGCCAGGTCCAGCATGCGCAGTGCGCCAATCCGAGCCCAGATTCCCTGCCCAACCAGCGCCAGAATTCCGGCCACGAGTCCGCCAAACCACGCAAAGCCCGCCGTGTCATACAACACGCGCCAACCCTGCTCGCTAAACTCCGAGGGCGTATCCACTACATGCCACAGCTTCGCGCCCACAATGCCTGCGACCACGGTAATCATCACCATGCCAATGGCATCGCTCTGAATAAGCCAGCGGCTGAAGTTGCGCTGCAGCACCAGCCCGCCAACTACGGCGGCCAGCCACAGCATCAGCCCAAACGTAGGCACATTCAACGGTCCAAGATGGAGAAAAGGCAACATCTGTTACCAGTATAGACGCGCCGGCGCTTCTTCCGGCTGCATCTCCCGCCAAACCATTTTTCGCTTCCCACTTCCCTGCTCCCCATCCTTCGCGCAATACTGAGATTATGACGACCGCCGCCACCGGACACCCACAGGAAGGTACAGAAATTCTCTACTCCCGCCAGCAAATCGCAGACCGAGTTACCGAGCTCGGCGCGCAGATCACCCGCGACCTCGGCGGCGAGCAGCTCATCATGGTCGGAGTGCTCAAAGGCGCAGCGCCGTTCCTCGCGGACCTCGCCCGCGCCGTCGAAGCCGACGTAACCTTTGACTTCATCGCCGTCTCCAGCTACGGCAAAGGCCAGCGTTCCTCCGGTGCCGTCAAGCTCATCAAAGACCTCGACCATCCTATCGAAGGCAAAAACGTCCTCATCGTGGAAGACATCCTCGACACCGGCCTCACGCTCTCTTACCTGCGCAAGCTCATGCTGCAGCATCATCCCAAAACCCTGCGCATCGCCGCCCTGCTCGACAAGCCTTCGCGCCGCATCGAAAAAATCGAAGCCGATTACGTAGGCTTCTCCATCCCCAACCTCTTCGTCATCGGCTACGGTATGGATTACGCAGAGCGCTACCGCAATCTGCCCGACATTCGCCTCATGACCGCGGACCATCCGGAATAACCTCGGAATAATCGCAACACACACAGAGCGCATAAGCCCGCGAAAGGAGCACCCACATGGCAGCAGGCACTTCCATTTCCCCCAGCGATATCGAGTTCGATCACGGCACCTTTGACTCCGCCGCATTCGCTGCGCAAGCTCTCTCCAACCCGCGCGCACTCGCCGCCGTCATTGACCACACGCTGCTCAAGCCCGAGGCCACACGCGACCAGGTAGAAAAAACCTGCAAAGAAGCCGTCGAATACGGCTTCGCCTGCGCCATGATTAACCCCATCTGGGCCGGCGTCGCCACGTCCGTACTCGCCGGAACCGGCACCCCACTCGGCGTAGTCATCGGCTTCCCTCTCGGCGCATCCCTCGTCTCCACGCTTCTCCAGGAAGTCGCATCTCTCACGCGCATGGGAGCCAAAGAGCTAGACATGGTGCTCCCCATCGGCCAACTCAAAAGCGGCAACCACGCCGCCGTCGAGCACGCCATCCGCTCCATCGCCACCGCCACGCACCACAACGGAGCCATCCTCAAAGTCATCCTCGAAACCAGCCTGCTCACAGTGGAAGAAAAACTCCGCGCCGCCGAAATCGCCATCCAGTCCGGTGCAGACTTCCTCAAGACCTCCACCGGCTTCTCCACCGGCGGAGCCACCGTAGCCGACGTAGCCATGCTTCGCGGCGTAGCCGGCTCCCGCAGCGGCGTAAAAGCCTCCGGAGGCATCCGCACACTGGCCGACGCGCGCGCCATGCTCGAAGCCGGAGCCAACCGCATCGGAGCCTCCGCCAGCGTAGCCATCGTCCGCGAACTTGCCGGAGATAAAAATCAGGTATCATCCTCTGGATACTGATGGACGAACCCCGCAAGCACTCTGCACCCATGCACGAATTTGAAGGCGACTACCGCCCTGCGGAGTCCACGCCGATCGACCCCTTGAATGTTCGCGTGGAGCCAACGGATTTCGCCTACTTAGTCCAGTTAGCAGACGCCCTTAACACCACGCTCGACCTGCAAACACTCCTCGAACGCACCGCAGAAATGGTGCGAACCATCATCCCCTATCGCATCTTCGCCATCCTGCTGCTCAACGACCGCACGCAGGATCTGCGCATCCGCTTCCAGATCGGCCACACACCCGAAGTCGAACGCATGCGCTTCCCCATAGGCAAAGGCGTAGCCGGACAAGTCGCGCTCACCCGCAAGCCCATCCTGCTCAATGACGTCGCCACCATGCCGGAGTACATCAGCGCCAATCCCGACGTGCGCTCCGAAGTGGCCGTCCCACTCATCGCCAAAAATCGCCTCATCGGAGTGCTCGACCTCGAAAGCACGCAGCCAAACTACTTCCGTGACGAGCACCTGCACCTCCTCGTGCTCACCGCCTCGCGCATCGCGCAGGCCATCGAAAACGCCCGCCTCTACACCCGCGTCTCGCGCCAGGCGCAACAGCTTTCTGTGCTCAATGAAATCGCCGCCGAGCTAACCTCTATCCTCGACATCGACCCGCTCTTCGAGCGCATCGGCCAGCTTCTCCGCCGCCTCATCGACTATCAGATGTTCAGCATCATGCTGCTCGACGACAAAGGAGAAGTCCTCATCACGCGTTACGCCTGGCGCTTCGGAACCGTCGAAGCCCCACACCGCCGCATCCCCGTCACCAGCGGCCTCGTCGGCGCAGCCGTGCGCGAGTGGCGCGTAGTCAACGTGCGAGACGTCCGCAAAGACCCGCGCTATCTCGAAATGAACCCCGAAACGCGCGCCGAGCTGATCGTCCCGCTCTTCCACAAAGGCCGCGTAATCGGTGTACTCGACCTCGAACACACCCGCACCGGCTTCTTCCATGAAGAGCACGAGCGCATCCTCACCACGCTCGCCGCGCAAATCGCTATCGCCATTGAAAACGCGCGCCTCTACCAGGCCGTGCGCCGCCAGGAGCAGCAACTCGAACGCGACATCCGCATGGCCCGCGAAGTCCAGCTCCGCCTCCTGCCGCCCAGGCCACCCACACATGCCAACGCCGACATCGCCGTAAAGTTCCTCCCCGCCCGCACCATCGGCGGAGACCTCTACGACTTCCTCGAATACAGCCCCGACCAAAGCGCCATCATCCTCGGCGACGTAAGCGGCAAAGCTGCCCCCGCAGCGCTCTTCTCCGCGCTCGTCAGCGGCATCATGCGCTCCGAAGCCTCCCTGCAGCCCGACCCCGCCCACATGCTCGCCACGCTCAACGACGCCCTGCAGGAACGCAAGCTCGAATCCCAGTACGTCGTCATGCTCTTCGCTCTCTGGAACGACGAAAACCGCACCCTCCAGGTATCCAACTCCGGCGCAACGCAGCCCTTCTTCTGCCGCAGCGGAAAACTATCCAAGGTGCGCGCCGAAGGCTTCCCGCTCGGCATGTTTCCCTCAGTCACCTACGAAGAATTCACCATCTCCACGCAACCCGGCGACGTGCTTCTCTTCGTCTCCGACGGCATCACCGACGCCGAAAACGCCAAGGGCGAAATGTACGGCGAAGAACGCCTCGGTGCACTTCTCTGCGCCCAGCGCAAGCGCTCCGCCGCAGCCATCGCAGAAGCCATCCTCGCCGACGTAACCCGCTTCCAGGACGGCCACGACCGCTTCGACGACGAAACCATCATCGTCCTGCGAGTCAGGTGATAAAAGCAGGGACAAAGGGACAAAGGGACAAAGGGACAAAGGGACAAAGCTGCGATGCAGTCCCGATGATATTGGGTGCCCCATTCGCGCCGCGTTTTTTGCCGCGCGGGTGGGATATTGATAGCTTTTATAGCCTTTGTCTTTTACAGCTTTCGCCCTTTATCTAAAAACTTGTTCCCCCGTTCCCTGTTCCCTCGTTCCCTGCCTTTCCATGTATCCTGTCCCTCATGAAGACATTGCTCCGCACCCTGCTTTCTCTCGCGCTCATCGTATGGCTTGGCGCCGAGGTCTTCTTCCCCGTTATCGCCGCAGTCACCTTCACCACGCTCCAGCCGGACACGCACATCGCCGGCTCTATCGTCGGCCAGTTGCTGCGCATCCTGCATTCCATAGGCCTGGTCTCCGGCTGCGTAGCCCTGTTGCTTCTCGCCATCGCTCCCACATGGGGCATCTTTAAGTCGAAGTCCGTTCTCGCCCCCATGGTTCTCCTCGTGCTCATGATCGCCGGCACAGCCTACTCGCAATTCGGCATCATCCCCTCCATGGAGCGCGACCGCATCGCCGCCGGCGGAGCCATCGACACCAACGACAAGACCAGCCCGCAGACCGTCCACTTCAACAAGCTGCACAACCGCAGCACATACGTGGAAGAGTTCGTCCTTCTCCTCGGCGTCATCACGGTTGTCCTCATCGCCCGCGCAGAAACCACAAGAGCCTAACCCAACTCACCGCACTTATCCAGGTGCGGATACCCGCATATTCCCGTTCTCCCGCACCCACTCAGGTATCATCGAAGAGGCTCCTTGCCTCTTAAAGATGTTAAGAACCTCCATACTGCTCGGCCTGCTTGCCGCGCTCGCCGATGTGGCTGGCGGCCTCGTACTCGTACGCGCAAAAGGCATCGAGCGCTACCTGCGTTACTTCGTCGCACTCGGCGCGGGCTTCCTCATGGCAACCGCCGTCATCGAGATGACGCCCGAAAGCCTGCATCTCAGCCCCACAATGGGTCCCGTGCTCATCATGGCCGGCTACTGCATGATGCACCTGCTGGAACACACCATCAACGCCCACTTCCACTACGGCGAAGAGACTCACGAACACGAGTTCGTCTCCACGCACACCAGCTACTCGGTACTCGCTGGCCTCAGTGTGCACGCGCTCTTTGATGGAGTAGCCATCGGCTCCGGCTTCGTAGTCAGCAACTGGCTCGGCTGGCTCATCTTCCTCGCCATCCTGCTCCACAAAATGCCGGAAGGCTTCACCATGGCCTCCATCATGCTGGCCAGTGGCCGCAGCCGCTCCGCGGCCTTCTACGCCGCCGTAGGCCTCGCCATCGCCACGTTGATGGGTGTTCTTGTCATCGAGTTGATACCAACATGGCTCCCCTACGGTCTGCCCGTCTCTGCAGGCGTAGCGCTTTATGTAGGCGCAAGCGACCTAGTCCCGGAAGTCAACCGCGAACCCGGCATCCGCATGGCACTGGTATTTTTCCTCGGCGTAGCAGGCTTCCTGCTTCTCAGGCTCCTGCTGCCCGCCCTCTAGACAATAGTCTGACAAGTTGTAGAAGGGTAAGGGCTTTAGCCCGTACATAATTGCCAGTCGAATTGGGGTGGGGCTTCAGCCCCTGAGGGATGCTTTTTACTGCCTGCTAAGACCAATCAAACACCCCTTAATCCCCCGCCGCAATCTCCACAGCTCGCTTCTCGCTCCATCGAAACGCATACAGCCGCACAAGCAATTGCAGATACTCCCACGCCACCTTCATCCCCGCCTTGCTTGCCCCCGCCCAGCGCCGTCCAAAGGCAAACGGAACCTCGCAAACCGAATCGACATGCCCCCGCACAAGAATCTCAAGCAGCAGCTTAAAGCCCCTCTGCTGAAACATCACCCGCTCCACGCACCTGCGCCGCACAAGAAAATAACCCGACATAGGATCATGCACACGCAGTTCCCCGCGCTGCAGCGGCCATGTCGCCCACACCGCAGCCCCGGAAAACAGCCTCCGCAGCGGATTCCAAAAGCCCACATCGCCGCCCTTCACATAACGGCTGCCCAGCGCCACATCATTCCCCTTCAGCATCTCGGCAATCAGCTTCGGCAGCAGCTCCGGCGGATGCTGCAAATCCGCATCCATCACCCCAAGAATCTCCGCATCCGTATGCTGCCAGCCATGCAAAATCGCCCCCGCAAGCCCTCGTTCGTCCTCGCGCAGCAAATACCGGATACGGGCGTCCTTCCCAGCAGCCTTCCGTACCACATCCGCCGTCCCGTCGCGGCTGTCATCATCCACGACAAGGATCTCGTACGCAACACCGCAGGAATCAAGTGCAACAACCAGCCGAGGTAGCATAAAACGAAGGTTTTGCGCCTCGCGCAAGGCTGGTATAACCACTGCAATTTTGTTTACCATTGACACTCACAATCTACCTGGTTTTCCTCAAGCTTTCCATCTACTCATAAAGACACCCAATCCCTAGGTATCTACCCTAAGCTTTCTCACTTTAAACTTCTTCTTTGCACCTGCGTCTATGCGTATAGACTGCATACAGTCCTGACGATATTTAGAAATTGGAGTTTACGCGTTTTGCATAGGGTTGTTTTGCGGTCCGGCCTGTTACCTGCCCTGCTTTTTTCGGTTATCGGCTTTTGCACAATGGGATACCACCCCGGTGCGGAAGACGACGCCGTATACTTGTCCGCAATCAAGGCAGACCTGAATCCCGCCCTCTATCCGCATGACGCCTCCTTCTTCCAATTGCAGATGCGCACCAGCGTCTTCGATAACTGGATGGCCCACTTCGTCCACGCAACCGGCGTTTCTGTAGCTACCGCCGAGTTCGCCCTCCAGTTCCTCTCCGTCTTCTTCATGGTCTGGGCATGCTGGATAATCGTCTCCCAGCTCTTCCCGGAGCGTTCCGCGCGCTGGGGTGGCGTGGCATTCTTCGCCTCCATGCTCACCCTCCCGGTATCCGGCACCGCCCTCTACATCGCCGACCAGTACCTGCACCCGCGCAACCCCGCCACCGCGCTCATTCTCTTCGCCGTCGCCAGAATCCAGGCAGGCCGCCGCTGGCAGGCCATCCCTCTTCTGCTCTTCGCCTTCCTGCTGCACCCGCTCATGGCGGCACTAGGCGCATCCTTCTGCTTCGTGCTCGCCCTCACGCTCTCTGAGGCCGTCCGTACGCAGCTCCAGTCCTTGCGCGCGCGCCTCACCTCGCAAGCTGAAGAAGTAGCAACACCCGTAGCCGCATTCTTCCCCTTCGCATGGCTGTTCAAAAAGCCCATGCCCTTCTATATGGATGCGCTACGCACAAGCCACAGCTATTTTCTCTTTGAGTGGACCTGGTACGAATGGCTAGGCGTCCTTGGCCCGCTCGCCATCCTCTGGCTCGTCATACGCATCGCCCGTAAACAGGGCAATCAGTCCCTCGCGCTCTTCACCACCGCCGTCCTCATCTACGGAATTGCGCACCAGCTCATCTCCACCATCATTCTCGGCCCCAAGCAGCTCATCGCCTTCTCCACGCTTGAGCCCATGCGCTACCTGCAACTCGTCTACGTCTTCCTCGTGCTCATCTTCGGCGCATACATCGGCAAATATCTTCTCAATACAACCCTATGGCGCTGGACTGCATTTCTCCTCCTGACAAACGGAGGCATGGCCTATGCACAGCGCGAAATCTTCCCCGCTACTGAACATATCGAACTCCCCAGCGTACCCTCGGACAACCCCTGGGTACAGGCATTTGAGTGGATCAGCCAGAACACCCCGCAAAACGCCTACTTCGCCATCGACCCGGACTACATGCACGCCCCCGGCAATGACAATCACAGCTTCCGCGCCCTCGCCGAGCGCAGCGTCCTCGCCGACAACATAAAAGACACCGCCATCGTCACCAAGTCTCCGGAGTTAGGCCCCGCATGGGCCAGGCAAGTCAGCGCCACATTGGATTGGCAAAACTTTAAGCTTGCAGATTTTGAGCGTCTAAAGGTAGAGTTCGGCGTGAACTGGATATTAGTACAGAACAAGCAAGCCACAGGACTCAGTTGCAAGTGGCATAACAATATGCTCTCAGTCTGCCAGATCCCTTAACGAACTTATCTTTTCTAAAGGTAGAAAACAGTACGAAGCCCCCTCTATAGCAGTAAGAGCAATTGCTCGTCCAACAAACATATATGGCAATTCCCGTAATCGTCCCCCAGCCCGCAAGCATCCTCACCGTCAAGCTCCCTCTAGCGCAGCGATTGCGTGCGCACGTCCGCATCCTCCGCCTCGACCACTGCATCAAGCAAGCATTCATCCTCCCCGGAGTAATCCTCGGCATCGCCCTCGGACAACTCCGCATAGACCTGCCTCTTCTCTCGCACATCTTCCTCGGCATGATCGCCGCCACGCTCATCTCCAGCAGCAACTACGTGCTCAATGAAATGCTGGACGCGCCCTACGACCGCATGCACCCCACCAAGTGCAAGCGCCCCGCCGCCCGCGGATTCGTCCACCCCGGCCTCGGCTACGCGCAGTGGATAGCCCTCATGCTCGCCGGCCTCGCCATCGGCACCACCATCTCCCGCGACTTCCTCTTCGGCGCTCTCGGCCTCTGGTTCATGGGCTGCATCTATAACATCCCGCCCATACGCTCCAAAGACCTTCCCTACATTGACGTGCTCAGCGAATCCGTCAACAACCCGCTGCGCTTCCTCCTCGGCTGGTACATGGTATCTACACTCGCGCCGCCGCTTTCGCTCCTCTTCTCCTACTGGATGCTCGGCGCCTACTTCATGGCCCTCAAGCGTTTCAGCGAATACCGCCAGATCAACGACTGCACCATCGCCGGCAACTACCGCCTCTCCTTCCGCTTCTACACGCCGGAATCCCTTCTCAACTCCGTCGTCTTCTACGCCTCTACCGCCATGCTCTTCTTCGGCGCATTCATCATGCGCTACCGCATGGAGCTCATCCTCACCTTCCCCATCGTCGCCTGGCTCATGGCCATCTACTTCGGCCTCTCCTTCCGCCACGAAAGCTCCGTGCAAAACCCCGAAAAACTCTACCGTGAACCACAGCTCATGCTCGTCCTTCTCCTCTGCATCGCCACCTTCGTAGCACTGCTCTTCGTAAACCTCCCATGGCTGCACGACTGGTTCCCAAAATCACACTCCTAGCCTCGCCACGCACCCGCGTCCCATTCCTGTTTTGCGCCAACCGGGGCAATCGTCCAAAATAGGTTGATTGCAATTTCTACCGCCAGTTGTTCTGGACCGGGACGCACCATGCTCAACCTCACACAACGGCTAATCCTCGGCTGCGCCGCACTTGCCGGGCTCGCGCTCTGGACCGCTATCGCGGCGCAAAATCTGCTTGCGGCAATTGCGGTCATCATTATCGCGGTCGCAACCGTCTTCTTCGTCCTCGCGCCCCTCAAAGCCCTTGCCCGCGACGCCCGCAAAATCTCCGGCGGCAATCTCGACCACCGCTCTACATGGATAGCCCGCGACAGCTCCGGCGTCATCGCCGCCGAGCTCAACCGCCTCGCCGCCCGCATCCGCGACCTCCGCGACTCCGAAGCTGGCCGCAAGCAGATGGACTTCCAGCTCTCCGACGCTGTCCTCCAATCCATCTTCGAGCCCATTATCGTCACCGACGCCAAAGGCCACCTCCTCAAAGTCAACCAGGCCGCAACCGAACTCCTCGGCCCCTCTTCGACAGACCGCATGGCGCTCGTCAACACCCCCGGCGGCGACAAAATCCTCTCCGCCATCCGCGACGCCGTAGCCATGCAGAAGCCCGTCGCCGCCGAAGGCGAAGCCGCCGTTCTCCCCATGCGCATCGGCCAGCACGACCGCAGCTACCGCCTCCGCACCACCCCCATGCGCGACTCCGAAGGCCATCTCCTCGGCGCAGTCACCACGCTCGAAGACGTGACCAGCGTGCAAAACACCGACCGCTTCAAATCGCAGTTCATCGCCATCGCCAGCCGCAAGCTCCGTGACCCGCTCCTGCAGCTCCGCCGCGGCCTCTACGCCCTCGGCCAGGGCTTCGCCGGCGACCTCAACAACCTGCAATCGGAACTAGTCTCCTCATCCAGCCATGAAGCCCAGATTCTCGACGACCTCATGGGCGACCTCATCGAAGTAGCCGAAATCGACAGCGGCAAGCGCGAAATGAAGCTCGAAAACCTGCGCCCCATCGCGCTCCTGCAGGAAGCCGAAGACCGCTACTCCGATCAGGCCACGCAAAAGCACGTCCGCATCGAAATCCAGGCCTACGCCGACCTCTCCTTCATCCACGCCGACCGCCGCGCCGTGCGCTCCATCTTCGACAACCTGCTCACCAATGCCCTGCGCTTCACGCCGGCTGAAGGCGAAATCCTCCTCACCGCAGAAGAGCGCAAGAACTTCGTGCAGTTCGCTGTGCGCGACTCAGGCCGTGGCATTGAAGCCGAACGCCTCGCCAACATCTTCGACCGCTTCAACGCATCCTCCGAAGGCGGAACCGGCATGGGCCTTGCGCTCGTCCGCCGCCTCGTTCAATCCCTCGGCGGGCAAATCGCCGTCGAAAGCCGCCTTGGGCAAGGCACCACCTTCCGCTTCACCCTGCCCATCGCCGCCGTAGAAGCTGTTCGTCATCCCGTCGAGGTAGGCTAAATGGGCGAAATCCAACTCGAACGCAAGCCCGAGCAGGGCAAGCTCCGCATCTATGTCGGCGCAGCGCCCGGCGTAGGCAAAACCTACGACATGCTCGGTGACGCCTGGCAGCTCAAGCAGCAAGGCACAGACGTAATCATCGGCCTCGTCGAGCCCCATGGCCGCCCGGAAACTATCGAGCGCATCCGCGACCTCGAAATCATCCCGCGTAAAGTCATCCCCTACCGCGGCGTCAACCTCGAGGAGATGGATGTAGAAGCCATCCTCGCCCGCCATCCGCACACCGTCGTCGTAGACGAGCTGGCCCATACCAACGTTCCCGGCAGCAAAAACCGCAAGCGCTACGAAGATGTTGTCGAGCTCCTCGACGCAGGCATTAACGTAATGACCGCGATGAACATTCAGCACCTCGAAACGCTGAATGACACCGTCAACCGTTCCGCCAACACCGCCATCCGCGAAACCGTCCCCGACAACTTCTTCAAGCGCGCCGATGAAGTCGTCAACGTAGACGTAACTGTCAACGAGCTGCGCAGCCGCCTCAAGCAAGGCAAAATCTACTCGCCGGAAAAGGTAGAACAGGCCCTCGCCAACTTCTTCCGTATCGGCAACCTGAACCTGCTCCGGGAACTAGCCCTCCGCACAACTGCCGAGCAGGTCTCCAACCGCGAAGCCGAGTACCGCCGCACCCAGGGCCTCGAACCCGCCTCCGTTCCGGAAAAGGTAATGGTCTGCCTCAGCACGCGCCCCGGCGTGGAACGACTCCTGCGCGTAGGCGCACGCATCGCTGGCCGCCTCTCAACCAACTGGTACGCCGTCTACGTCAACCGCCCCGACGACAAGCGCAACAGCGACCCCGAATCCCTGCACCGCCTCGAAGAGTACGAGCGCATGGCCCGCGAGCTAGGCGCAAAAGTAGTCAACCTGACCGGCAAAAACGTCTCCAACGCCCTCGTCCACTTCGCCCAGCAGGAAAGCATCTCCCACGTAGTCTTCGGCCAATCCGCCCGCTCAAGATTCGACATCCTCCTCCGCGGCTCTGTCCTCAACCGCTTCCTCGCAGAAGTCCGCGACGTAACCGTGCAGGTAGTCCCCCTCCACAAACCCCGCGCTTAAATCCTCAGTAAACAAGCAGCCGATTCAGCCCAGCAATCACCCCAAAAGCGGGTGCCCCCCCGGTCCCTCGCTTTTGGGGACCAGGGATACCCATACCATCAGTTCCCCCACAAATCGAAGTGTTGTCATCCTGTTCTCCCAATAAATCATCGGGTGTCATCCTGAGCGAAGCACTTTGGGGCCCCGCGAACGGCTGTATCACTCGTGGGGTAGGCGGAGCGAAGGATCTGCGGTTGCCTTGTATAGTTTTTGCCCTTTATAAGCTTTTGGCTTTTTACAGTTTTTGCCGTGCATCTAAAACCCTGCACCCTGTCTGTGGAAAACCATTGTCAAGCCCTTTTCATGAAAATATTTTCTAACTCATTGATTCCATTCAGCAAAAATCCTCTCCGGATTTGCGCTCAATTATGCCCATTTATGCCAAACTAAAAATAAGCAGAAAACGGCCCGATTCCCAAGGAATCGGGCCGTTTTGTTTTCCCGCTAACTTGCTAAGCCCGAAGCGCTGCCAACTCGCTAACTCAAAAGAAAGGAGCCCCAATGCCGTCAACAGCAGGCCCGATCCTCTGTAACCTGACACCTGAAACCTGTAATCTGCCTTCTGCACAGTTCCACAGTCCAGACATAAAGAAACTGCACAGTCCCTGTGCAATCGTCCGCAACCCAAACAAAACAAATGGCCCCGAAACCGGGGCCACTGTGCGCACCTCACAGAGCGCATAAGGGAACAGTAAGGAAACAGCGCCGGAATCGCCTCTACGGCACCCGGAACGGCCTAAACCCATCCCACGGGAACAACCCCGTCGGAGCCGTCACCGTAGAAGGCTGCGGCCGGAATAGGTAATGCACCGAGAACCCGGCATTCACCGCGTTGTAATTGCTCGTGTTATTCGCGCTCAGGAAGCCGCCAATAAACCAGTGCTCGCCAAGTTGATGCGCCACCACCGCGCGGAAGTTGTAGTTCGCCCCCACGGTCGTCAGCGCCGGGAACGCCGCATTGCTCAGCGCAATCAGGTTCGGCCTCTGCGCCGCCAGCGGGAACAGTGGCGTCTTATCCTGCTGGAAGGCCTGCACGCCAATTCCGCCCGCCACCTCGTAGTGCGTGCGCGTCCCGTAGTGCCCCGTCCACGTCACGGGAATGCCCGCCAGGAAGAAGAATTGCGGGCTGAAATAGCCGCCCATGCCGTACGTATAGGCCGACTGGTTGTTCGCGTAGTGCATGCCGAAGAAGTTCGCGCCCAACGTCAGCGAGCCATACTCTGGCAGCGTCCACACGCGCCAGTAAGCCCCGCCGTCGCCGTCATAACGCGAGTTCGTCTCCGTGTGATAACCACGCAGATAACGCCCGCCCACGCTCAAGTAATAGCCGGAGACCGCATCGCCCTTCGCATACTGCGCACCAAACTCGTTCGACATGACGCCGCCCCAGATATTGCCCGGATACTGCAGCGAAGCCGACCCCGGATCACGCATACCCGCATACGAAAGCTGCGTATCCTTCACCGAATCGCGATTCAGGCTGAAGGTAAACGGCCCGCCGCCCGGATTCCAGTTCGCGCGCCCAGTCCAGTTGCTCACCAGGAAGTCATACGGCGTATGCCCCACCGCAAGCTGCAAGTGCGGGAAAGCCAACTGAACTTCGCCGCCAAGTCCCGCCGCATTCTGCTGCGGTGGCGGAGTACCCGTAGAATTGGTCGCCGGATTCGGCCCGGTATTCGTGTCCGTACCCAGCGGTTCCGGAATCGTAACCAGCGCCGTGCCGGAGTTTGTAGACTGCAGCACAGAAATGACCGCCGTTCCATCCGCCTGACCTGAATCAAGGAAGACAGGCTTGGCGACAACCGTAAACCGCCCGTTGTAGCGCCACGGCACGGAAGCCTCAAACGGAGCCTCCAGCGCCGTCAGACGGTCATACCCGGCATTGCCGCTGCGCCCGTTCACAATGCCCGCGCCGCCCAGCCACGCTGAGTAGCTGCTCTCCAGAGAGCGCAGCGCCAGTTCTGCTTCTTCACGCGGGCCCAACTGCCGCGGCTGCCTTTGCGTGCGCACCCAAGGTCCACGCAGCGGAGGAACCCCCTGCTGCTGCAAGTCCTGGTCCGTAGCCGAAGGAACCTGTTCCTGCGCCTGCACCACCGGAGCGGCCTGTTGCGGCTCCTCTGCCGGCGCCGTCGCCAGCGTAGGTACCGTCTGCGTTGCCTGCGGCTTCGGCTGCGTGCTTTGCTTCGCTCTCCGCTTGACCGTCTTTTTAGGAGTGGCGCTTGCCTGCGATTCCGCAACTACAGGCTGCTGAACCGTCTGCGGAGCCGCGACTGTCTTCTGCGCGGACGGCGATGGCTTCTGCTTCGCCTGCGCTGAATACGCCCCTGTGGCCGCATCTTGTGCCGAAGGCGTGTACTGGACTGGCTCCATCGACAAGGGCTGTGTAGCCACTGCCGCAACCGCTGTTGGAGGCGGCGCAATCGGACTCGACGGCAGCGAAATCTGCGCATTTTCAAGAGGCTTAATCGGAGCCTCCACCTGCACCATCGACGAAGTCTGCACCATCGAGCGGTCTGGCAACGGCAACGCAGGACCAACCCGCGCCGCAATCGAATCGCCCTCAGGCTCATCGGAGAGCTTCAGGCCTGTCTGAATGTCGTAATGCCCCTGCGGAGCCCCTTGTTGCGCCACGCTTCCCTGCGTAAAGCGCGGAGCCGAACCATTGGCATTTCCCTGCGCGGGAGCCGTCGCAGGGCCGGATATAAACACTGGACCAGCTTCCGTTGCACCGGCGGCGCTGGAACCAGCCGCACCCACGTCAATCCCGGAAACTGCCCCGCCGCCGGAACCTGGCAGGAACGGCACAATCAATCGGCTCTGCGGCTTGGTCTGCCTCTCGGCATTCTGCGCCGGAACGGAGTTCTGCCCTCCCGGCGTCAGCCCCACAGTTCCCAGCGTGCCGGAATCCTTCGCCTTGGACTTCTTCGCATGCTTTGGCGGTGCCGGTAGCGGAGCCGTAGAGGCCGGCGTGGCTGTTTGCTGTACTGGAACCTGCGTGGTGGTTGGAATTGCACCGTACGGATTTGACTGTGCTGCCATCTGCTGGCCGGGCACGACGGGAGCCTTCCCGAGATATGGGTCCGGACCGTAAGAAGGCAGCGGCGGCAACTGCACCGTCCGCGGGAACTGCTCGTAGTCGGGATTCAGCAAGCGCGCAAGGTCCGCAGCCGTTGTGGCCTTATGTGGCTTTGTATCCTCGTCGGGATACGCCATTTCATGCGCCAGCCTGTCTGTCGGCGAGCCCGGAGGCATCGCTGCCAACGCCGCCTTCCAGTAGTCCGCGGCGCGCTGGTCATCGCCGCGCGCCTGCTCAAATCGTGCCGCTGCACCGAGAATCTGGTAATCGCCGGGATAGCGTGCCATTGCTTCACGCAGCCATGCCTCGGCCTGCGTCTTGTCATTCGCCGCCAGCGCCGCGCCAATCGCGCCTTGATAGTCAGCCGCAGTCGCATCCTCTGTCGGCAGCGATTTATAAATCGCCAGCGCCTGCCGCGAGTGGCCTACCTTGAGATACCCGCCGGCCAGCGTACGCTTCACCGTCACGTTGTCAGGAAACGCCGCTGAGGCTGCTTCCAGGATCTCCACCGCTCGCTCGTTGTTACCGTTGGTGAACGCCGATGCCGCCCGCTGCGACGCCCAGCTTGCCCAGATGTTCTGCACCTGCTCACGCTGCGCCACGGTCAGGTCGGAGCGTCCGCCAAGGTTCATCAGCGCCGGATACAGCGCCCGGTCATTCTTTGTGTTGTAGAGCAGCCACGCATTCTGAATCGCCATGCTAGCAGGCATCGGCTGCTTCAGGCGTGCATAGTAGGCATTCACGCGATTCATATACTGCGTGGCCTGCGCATAATCGCCTCCGGAGACATAGAGGCTTCCCTCGGACTCTACAAACTCCGGGTCCTGCTCCAGCTTCTGCCGCACGGCAGGCGGAATGTAAGCAATCTGCTGCAGCGCCTCCGCTGTATGATTCGTAGCTTGCAGAGTGGAAATCAGGCCCTTCCACGCGTCCACATTGTCGGGGTGGGCTGTCAGCACCTGACGGTAAATTCCGTAAGCCTGCGCCGTGTTGTTGCGCTGCAGGTAAATTCCCGCCATCTGCAATTGCAACGGCAGACTCGGCTGCGCACCCTTCGCAGTCTGCAGCTTGGCTGCGCGCTCCAATAACTGTTGCGCCACGTCGTAGCGGTTGTTCTGCTGATAAATCGAGGCCAGCATCGAAAGAAAATCCGCGTCATTCAGCGAGGCTTCATAGGTCGCCGGCGGCATCTTCTCGACGGTGGAGATGGCAACATCGTCCTGGCCCATCTGGTGCTCGGCGCTAATCAGGCCCATCCACGCGGAGATGTTCGTGCCATCCTCATTCAGAATCTGCGTGTACATCGCCGCGGCCTGGCTGTAGCGGTTCGCCGCCATCAAAATGCTTGCGTATTGCAGCCGCGTTGCGGATTTCAGGTTTGCGCCATTTTCCGGAAGCGGCAGCGTCAGCGCCTGCGACAACACATTCTCCGCGTCGATCGAACGGCCTTCGGTCTTATACAGCGTGGCCAGCGTCAGAAGATAATCCGGGTCGCGATTCATCACCGCACGAACTTCATCGGGAAACTTATCGGACAGGGCGAGCGCCTGCGCGCTGTCACCGCTGCGCGCATAGGAGAGAAAGAGCCCGCGCCACGCATCGGCACTGCCCGGCTGCTGCTTCAGCAACTGGTTATACACGCCGGCAGCCTGAGAATACTGCTCCTCGCGCAGCAAGAGTCCGGCGAGCCCCATCAGAGCTTCAGGGCTGTTCGGCTTCATCCCCAGCGCATCGCGATACTTCGCCGCGGCCGTGTCATATTGACCTTCATCCACGGCTTGCGAAGCCTCGCTCATGGTGAACCAGAAGCGGGAAGTTTCAAGAGCGTCCTGCACGCTTCTCTCGCGATAGCCGTTCTGCTCCGCCTGCGTTAAGAAGCTGATTGCGCCGCCGAAATTATTCTGCTGCATGCGCAAAAAGCCCATGCCCGCCGCAGCGCGGCCATTCTTCGGATCTTTCGTCAGAATCGCGGAAAAGCGCTGCTGCGCTTCGTCATAGTGTTTTGCATTCAGAGCCGCAAAGGCTGCGCGCTCTTCAGGGTTCCGCGCAATTCCCGAGTTCATCTGCGCCAGGCGGGCTTCGTCGTCCTTCAGCTTGGCGGCCAGCTCTGCGTCGTTCGGATGGGTTCTGAGATACTCGCGCAAATCTCCGGCAGAGGAAGGACTCGACGATTCCCAAACCAAGGCTTGCCGCAGAGCCTGCGCCGCATCGGAGTCGCTTTCATGCGCCCGCAGCAGTCGAATGCCTTCCGACCGTGTCTTTGCGTCATAGGTAAGAATTTTTCCGAGAGCAATCGGATACCGGGCATCGCTCGGATTGCGCTGCATCATCGCGCGCAGGCCCGCAATGGCCTGCTGCTTTCCATTTGCCGTGCCGTACAGCGTCTGGTAGTAGGCCAAGCCAACATCGCCGTCCGGTGGATGGTCCCCATACATCGAGCGGTACGCCTTCATCGCGTCGTCGCTCTTACCCGCGCGCGCCAGTTCGCCGGCCTGCTTCAACGCCTCATTCTGGCCCTGTGTGCTTCGCAAACCTTGAATCTTCGCGATATTCGGGTCATTCGGATAAGCCGCCCGCAGCTTGTCCAGCGCCGCATCCGATTCCGTCTTCTTGCCCATCAACTTGTAATCGCGAGCCACGCCGGCAAGCGCTTCGGCATTCCTCGCATCAGAAATCAACACCTGCTGCCATACCTGCACGGCAAGGTCCGGTCTTCCGCGATTCTCCAACGACCGAGCATTGGAGATCAGCGTCTGGCGGGTCTTCTCAATTGCCGTCTGCCCCTGCATCGATCCCGCAATCAAAAAAACGCATACAACACCCAACAGGCTCAACCGCGCCACGCCCCGTGTCTTATTCCGAGCCTGAATCAATGTTTCCACCCCACTGTTAATTCTCCATTGGGCCCAAACCCAAACCGCTTCTCAACAAAGCCCACGCCAAACATCGCAAGGTTCTGGTCGTAATAAGTCGGCGCATTGCCGTACAAGCCGGACGTTGGATTCAACTCGCCTGTCACTCTTGCCTGCTGCTGCGTAAGTGCTTTGCCGGCTTGCGGGAACGCCTGCAGATACGGCAGCAGCACCGCTGAATACCCTACAGGACCATCTTGCGCCATTGCCCTCCCCTGGTCACTCACCTTTTCCGGGGGCGCACCATGATTGGCAAGGTATGTACCCATTCCCGGAACCGCCGCAATCAGCTTATCCCGCATCATTCCCTTGCCGTTGACCATTCCGGCCCACGCATACACGCGTATCGCGTCATAGCTGCCGCAGCCAACGGCAGGGCCCTTTCCACCACCAGCCGAGCAGCGCGGCGAAGGCCAAAACCCATGCCCCTGCGAGTAGTCCACCCAGTCCATTGCAAATCCCATCCGCGCGCTCTGGCTTAGAAACTTTGGAATATCCGCAGCCACGGCGCCCCACGGCCCAATCGGGCGCACCGCAGCAAAACGCTGAAACAGAAACGGCGGCACGTAGCTCGGATTCAGCGTGTAGACCTTGTCATGGATAAAGTTCACACTCGGCCCCGGCATCAACATCAGTCCAAAGCCCGGCAGCGCAGCCACTTCCGTCTGGCCGATCAACGCCAGCAGCCGACGCCCCAGTTGCGTGTAGCGATCCTCGTTCCAGAGACGCCCAGCCTCCAGTAGGTCATAAGCAATCCAGCAATCCGAGTCTGCAGCAGGACCGCCATCGAGCATCCGCCACTGCCCGTCCGGAGCACGTCCCCAAACCCACCCCGGCAGATGCGCACCGATATCCCCATACGCAAGGTTGTTCTGCATCCAGGCCAGCAGCTTGTCAAAGCGGGCGCGGTCATTGCTCACCAGCGCAAAAAACATCGCATAGCTCTGCCCTTCGGAGGTCGTCCAATCACCGTTTTGGTGGTCAACCACACGCCCCTGCGGGTCAATAAAACTTGCGGCATAGTGCTCCCACAAAGGCCATTTCTCCGCCTGCCCGCAGCCGCTTCCTGCGGCAAGACACACGCCTAGCAGCACGAACAGCACCCGATATCCTGACCGCGAAAACCATGACATCATCGCTTCCAAGCTCCGAATCAGCTATGCGGTTACGCACTGGCACGGGCAATTCCATCCATCCGTGCGCAACCGCAAGATTTTTTGAAGACCAGATTTCCAGCCTGATGCTTGTGTATATCGTTGTTGTTCCGTACAGCCTGTTAACGAGCCATCTTCAACCTGGTGCGAGCCTGTTGACGTAGCCACTGCCGAACCCACAGAGCCAGGAGAAATGCCAGCGCAAGGACCACAATTGCGGAAAGCCATGGCATTGAGGCAAACAACACCGTCAGTCGAGTCCACCACGGCAGTTCCCCTACATGGTATACAGCGGAGCCGATCCGGAAGGACTGAAAGCGTGTCCCCAGAAGCAGCGAAGCAGAGCCCTGAATATCACTGGCCTGCTGCACAAAAAGAAACGTCGACATAAACGGTTCAAACGTTGCCGCATCCTTAATGCGAATTGCCACAATACTCTTGCCACCTGCACGGTAGAACGGCGACTCAATGCCTTCTATGATGCCATCCGGATTCCCCGAGGCTACTAACTCCCCGGAGTCCTCATGTTCATTCGACTGCACTTTCCACCACGCATGATGCAGAGGGGCAAAGAAACCCTGCGTATCATGCACCTGAATCTTGCCATCACTCAACGACACTGGCAGCTTGTCGGCCAGTTTGTCAAAGCCGGGCTGGTCATCTCCCGTGCCAATCACCAGGAAGTCGCTCGGCGAGCCATCTACAAGACTATCCGGCCCGGCAACCGTTACGCGAAGCCCCGGAAAGCCCGTCTGCCGCCCAAAGTGCCCCATCAGCGTGACGAACATTTCGATCTCCTGCTCTGTGGGCGTGGCAGGTAATACAACAATCGTATTGTTCAAATCCGCAAATCGTGTAAATGGAAACCCTGCATTCGCAAAAATTTCCAAATTTGGCATCGGCGCATAGTGCGGATAGCTGCGCAAATCAAGGAACGAGTCGCGCAGAATTGCACCCTGCATGTTTTTGGGCGTCGTCCCGGCGCAGTACCCCTCGTTCTTCAGCAACTGGAATGTAAAGTCAAAGGAAAGTGAGTTGGAAAACGGCCGCAGATTGACCACGGGAACCGCCACATCAAGCTTCGATGTGCGCACCGATTCTCTTCCCGGCTGCAGAGGCAGCGAGCCAAGAAACGCATTGTTCACTCGCATCTGCAGGCTCGATATGGGACCAATCGGAATCGAGTTGTATCGATAGGCCAGCTTCAGAATTGCATCAGGCCGCGCCGCGTAAAAAATATCCGGAGGCAGCCGGAAATAAACATTCAGGGGAGCGGAGCCGTCTCCCTGCAGCGACTCCGCCGTCGCGTAATCCCACAACGCCACGGTGTTATCCGTCTGCGCCCATCGCGGAGCTTTATCGGGTAATTGCTTGTTTGGTAGTTTCAACGTGTCAATCGTTGCAACGGTTCCATTCAGCAGCCCGCTATGCAGCGCCACCGCCTGCGCTGCCTGGATTGCCTGCTCGCCATTCTCTCCGGCAAGGATCAGCACTTTGCCGTACGGGTCATTCGGATTTGTCCGCATGGCGACTGTAGGCCCGTGAATTTCCGGAAGGTTCAACCCCGGCGGAAGGCTTGCTGAGCCATCTGCAATAACTACGGCATCGCCCTTTGGAATATCGCCGACATGTACCGGGAACCGCACCGGCCTGTTCTCGGAAACCATCCCGAAGTAGCTCGTCACAATGCCCGCCGCCTGGATTGCCTTTAGTGATGGCGTCGAAGAAAAAATCACCGGCACGCTCAGCGGCTGCACCACCGCAGGATCAAGAAATGGCAGCGGCAGTTGCTTCAAATCATCGCTGACGGGCAAATCCTCGCCCTGGATATCCAGAAATGTTGCGCGATGAATGCGCGCCCAGATTGTTGAGTTCGACGGATCTTCGCACGCCATTGTGTAATGGCCCATGAATTCAAACCGCAGCGCATTGTTATGCACCAGAAGGTCCGTCGGAACATCAAAAATCGCTTCGGCATTTTCGCTGGCTGCACCATTTCCCTGCGCCTTCGGCTCAATCGCTGCAAAGACTGTTCCATTCAGCGACAGGCGTATGTGGCTAATCTGCGCCACCAAGCTTGGTGAAAAGATATAGAACACGTGTATCTTCGCCACCTTGGGAACATGCGTCTCCGGTAGCGTGAAGTAAACCGTATGCCCGCTGTCGATGCCATGCAACTCAATTAGCGGCGAGCCCGCATCGTTCAGGCTGAATACGTCGCGAAACTGCCCTGCCGGTGGCGGAGGCCCCTGCTTGATCTGGTCGCGTTCCTGTTGTCCAAGGAAAACATCTTCTGGCTGTTGCGCGGAAAGGTGCTCCGTGCCGAACAAGGCCGTGGCCATCACCACAAGCAGCAGCAATCCACTGATAGCAGGTAGCCGCCCGCGCTTTGGTTCTTCCTTCACGTCCGGTTCAAAGAGCCCCTTGAACGTGGTGACCAGCCCGCGCATCGAAATCATGAAGATATGCCCCATGCTACGCAGAATGTTGTCGCGATCGCGAGCCTCGCCCCATCCCAGCCACGAGTCCGCACGCGAATATAGCACGATTGTCAGCAACTCCTGTTCCGCCACCGTCTTTGCTTCAAACTTTGCCCGCAACACATCCTCCTCGATCGCAATTGTGGTTGCGGTTAGTGAATTCGCACTCGATGGAACAGGAAACTCAATTTGCAATGCCGTCTGCGGTTCTATCTTCACAGGCTCATTCAGCGTCAGGCTCAATCCGCCCGCGGACATGTCCACCGTCTCGCCCGCTACGGTGCGGCCATTCGGAAACTTTACAACCACCGGAATTTCGACATTGATGCGCACCGCTTCGCGAAGCTGGCGCTGCTCGCGCGCCACCGCATTGGCAACGCCGAGAATGATGACGTTGAATGAGCACCACAGCGCATTCATCACCACGGTGCCCGGATGTGTTGCGTCCCAGATGAAGAAGCGCGGAATTGCCATCGCCAATCCGGCTAGATTCAGCACCAGCAGAATCAGGAACGGCTGCGCAATCTTCTTGTCGAAGTACGTCCGCGAAACTACGCCGCCCTTTGCTGTTACATTGAACTTGCCCAGCTTCGGATTTACCAGCGCCAGCAGCGTGGGGAACAGGATGTACGGCGATAGCACCGTCTCATAAATCTCATTCCAGAACGAGTGCCGGTACTCGCCTTGTATCCGCGAGTTGGTGATGTTTGCCATTACCAGATGCGGCACGGCATACGCCATAATCGCCGCCCAGTATCCGGGCAGATTGGAGCGCGAGAGCAGCAGATACGTCAGCGGAGACACCATGAACAGCAGCCGCGGCAGCGCATACAGAAAGTGCAGCATTGCGTTGAAGTAACAAAGCCGCTGATGCCACTTCAGCCCCGGTGCAAAAAGCGGATTGTCTTTCCGGAGAATCTGGATCATTCCGCGAGCCCAGCGAATTCGCTGCCCTACGTGCGCTGATAACCGTTCCGTGGCCAGGCCCGCTGCCTGCGGAATGTTGATATATGCCGTATTCCATCCGCGCATCTGCATCCGCAGCGATGTATGCGCGTCCTCGGTCACAGTCTCGGTAGCAATGCCGCCAATTTCATCCAGCGCCTTGCGGCGAATTACGGCGCACGAGCCGCAGAAGAACGTCGCATTCCAGAAGTCGTTGCCGTCCTGCACCACGCCATAGAACAGCTCGCCCTCGTTTGGAATCATCTTGAACTGCTGCAGATTTCTCTCAAACGGGTCAGGCGAATAGAAATGGTGCGGCGTCTGCAGCATCGCCAGTTTCTTATCACGCAGAAACCACCCGATGCTTATCTGTAGAAAGCTCCGCGTAGGCACGTGGTCGCAATCAAAGATTGCCACGTAAGGCGAGTCCATGCTCTTAAGAGCGGTATTGATGTTACCGGCCTTCGCGTGCTTGTTGTCTTTGCGAATCTTGTAGCCAACACCGGCCTCTGCGGCGAACTCCTCAAACTCCTTGCGCCGGCCATCGTCCAAAAGGTAAACATGCAGCTTATCCGCGGGCCAATCGATATTGATGGCACCCAGCACCGTATAACGCACCACCTCAAGCGGCTCGTTATACGTGGGAATCAGCACATCTACATGCGGCCATTCGGTTTCGTCATCCGGCATTGCCACCGGAGCACGGCGCAGCGGCCATATCGTCTGGAAATAGCCGAGAATCATCACCACGAACGCATACACTTCCGCGCCAATCAGCGCGAACATAAAGACGCCTTCGATGATTCCCCAGTGGTTGGCTGGGTCGTTGAAGAACTCATACATCGTGGCAAAGCGCCAGTACCCATACCGGAAGCTGCAGAACAGCGACATCAGCATCAGTGTCAGCGTAACGATGTAGGATTCCGAGCTTCGCGCAACGGCAATGCCCACCAGCAAAAACAACAGACCGCAAACCGTCTGCTGCGGCCATGTCAGCGGCAAAACCACAAAGAAATAAAAGACGACTCCCACAACCAGCAGAAATGCCAGCCGAAGAATCTTAGTCAGGAGGTTTTCACCACGGCCAATGTCGTTCCACAAGCCGGTTGCCGTCATCGTTCACTCCAGCGCACACCCCAGTACACATGCTCGGAAGGCGCGGCCAATGTTCTCACCCATTCAGCCAGAGTTTCATAGTCGTTGGCAACCTGGGAGCCCGGCGCATAATCCACTACTGTCATACCTTCCGCCAAAGCCTCGCTCACCGCCGGGGCCCGGTGCAGCACAAACGGCAGCAACCTCTCCCCCAGTTGATTCTGCAGCATGGTCCGCACATCCTGGTGTAGCCTGCGGCCCTCATCAAACTGGTTCAGCACATAGAGCGGCGCAACCGTCTGCCCCGTCCCGCTGGGATTCCGTTGGAAGAATGCGTCAATTGCACACACACTCGCTACCGAACGCACATCCGGTGTCACCGGAACGAGTACCGTGGGCGACATCCGCAGAACCCTGCGCGCGATGGCGACAAACGACGTCTCCATATCGATCAGGATGCGATTCGCAGACCGGGCATTGCGTAGAATCTCATTTGTCAGGGACTCCGCCGGATTGCTCTCAGCCGCCATTGCCTCAGCTTCCAGCGAAAGCAGGTCAATTGGAGCAACGCCGCTGGCATCCGGCCCCTTAAATGTCCGCGCAACCCCGATCTTCTGTTCATGCGCGCCGAAGAAATACTGCAGTGTCCCGAAGATAGCCGTATCCACCATCAGAACCCGTTCGCCATGCGAAGCAAGCGTGCGTGCCAGAGTCGCCACCACGCACGACTTCCCTACTCCCCCCGCCAGAGAAAACACTGCCAGCGCAGGCACACGGACAGGCTGCTGAGCCGCAAGCGGCAAATTACCCGCACTCCGGCTGGCCGTATCCGCCAAAATTCCCTTCAGCGCAAACCACTGCGGCGCACGATGTGCCGGGCTGGTAGAAACCAGTCCCGTAGAGCCTAGTCCTATAGAACCAGGCCCGAAAGCCGCAGCAACCGGCTTTGCAGGCAACGGCATCTGAGTCGCCGCGCTCCTCATCTCTTCCGGAACCAGCATCGGCAACGGAACAGGCGCCGACAACGGCTGCTCCTGCATCCGTGTGCTCCCAGCACTCACCGGAACCTCTGCCTGCGCGACCATAGGCATGCTCACGGCATCCGCAACGCCCGTCACATCCACAGCGACAACGGAACTCTCTGCGCTCAGAACCGGAGCCTCGGTTGCTGCAACCGTAGCCTCCTGCATGCGCTTCTGCTCTGCATCGATTGCTTCTTGTACGCGAGCACGCGCACTCTCCCGTGCCCGCGCCCTGTTCGCGGAAAAATCACGATATTTTGCACCATGCAAATTGGCCCAAGAATAAAGCGTAGCTATATCTTCAGGAGTCTCATCTGACACAAGAACCGCCTTGTATTTCCCCATCTTTCCTTTGCGGCTATCCGGCTTGCGGATAACCTTCCCCAGTGGCCGGCGCTCTGCGCCGCCTCTAATTCGGCCCCCATCCGTAGTACCGGCATGCGCGAGTCCCCTCTCGCTATCCCGACCACGGGGTGCCCTAAAGCACTCTCGCAGGGTGTTTTACAGTTAGTAAACCCAACCTGGTTACCTTAATAACACGTATACAGCAGGAACCCTTTACTGTCCATGCTCAACGCTGGCTATTGCGGCCTTTTCCAATGCAGAAAAATCTTACCTGCAAAAATAAGAGCTCAACCTTTTGACCGCGATCCCGGCTGATATTTCTCACTGGCTTAACATTCTAAGATGTCCCATTTTGAAACAACGTTGCCAGCAAGTAGATGAACTTCTGCAGTTACACCTTACAACCAGGCAGCGGCACAAACCCCGTAGATGCTCCGCCTTACCATGCCCTCTTAAACCAGTAGTCACACACAACAGCGCGCTTGTGTTAGTTTGGAAGTAGCGGCCCTGAACGAGCTCGTAGCTCAGTTGGTAGAGCAACGCACTTTTAATGCGTGGGTCCTGGGTTCAAGTCCCAGCGAGCTCACCACTCTTTCTGCGCCGCGACTCTTCCCTATTACCTCATATAAATCAATGGACTTCCATGCTGCGCAAGCCTTCTGCTGTGCCATCGGAAGCCCATTTTCCCGATTCAGCGCCCTGTATCAAAGCTGTACATCACACCATAGGAAAAAATCGGCCATATCGAGACGTGGTTGAAACCATTCCTCTGGAGCCGCTGCTGATACGTGGACAACGCATCCAAAAACGCGGTATTGTCCGTTGCGGGGCTGCAGGCTGTGGAAGGAGCGGGCCCGCAAACCGAGCCAAACGGCGTGAAGCTGACTTTCGGTGCACCCATAAAAACCACCCCGTACTCTGCGGGGAAAGACCAGTGCCTCTCCGAACGCGGGACATAGCGCCCGAACCCGCCGCTCACCGTGAACGCAGGCTGCCGCGGGTGCATGTTGAGATATACGTTCATCCCAAACGGGTCAGCAGGGTCGGAAGTATAGGTCTGAAAGGTGTACCCCTGTGGAGGGCAGTTATTCGCCGGGCAGGTAGGCAGTGTAAAGGTGGTCCCGCCCGTTTCGGTGCCATGCGCGGAAATATTATTTCCATTCCACAGCAGCAGACCCGCACTCAGCCGCCACACGCTGTTCCTCGGATAAAAATCAACGGCGGTCTGCAAGGATGCAAAATGCAGCGTGCCGCCCACGTTCTGAATATCGTCTGCACCGCCATAGTCACCGCTGATGCTCAAAAAATTTCCCATTAACCGCAGGTCAATCTTCTCGCTCAGAATCGTGGCGCCCTTGATACCAACGCCCAGCGGAGAAATATCCGCGCCTACCGCCACGCGGGAAAACAACCCGTAATGCACTACACCCATCCATGGCACGTCATTCGGGCTCCGCTGTTGTCCTCCCGCACCTGCGGGCTCAGGAGCTGACGGCAGGGAGTCTGGATTCAAGTAATCGAGACTGGACGAAAAACCACTCGCATACGCGTGTTGCGGCGCGTCTACCTGGGCTCTCACAATGGTTTCACTTAGAACAATCGATATCGCCACTAGAAAGAATGTATGTAACAAACGCCTCATCGGGGATCTCCTGATTCGCAATCTGGGGATTGCCACGGCAGCTTGTTCAGTATTTTGTGCAAACCCACAACTTGGTTATTCGGCAGGATTTGCGTTTTTTCTTAATACAACTATTCTTTATTGACTTATGCCTCAGAGTTTAGTGTGAAGACAGTTGAAAATCTATCTTCCGTTGAACAATTTTCGACGAATGAACCTGCGGCATTAGCGTGAATCGCCCACTTACGCAGTTGGTTTCTCCGGAGCAGGCATGGAAGCAAGGAACTGCCGCGCGAACGCCTCGCTATACGTATTTACAAGCTCTTCTACGCGTTCCGCCCGATGCGAGCGCACAATCAGCCCCGCATGGTGGTGCTTCTTCATCCGCTGCACAATTTCCGGAGCATCAAATGCACTGGTATCCGGCTCTGCTGTCTGTGCAAGGCAGAGTACGCTGCCTGCATACTCCGCATAGTTTGCAGGCAGCAGGTAGGGATTGCCGCGAAGATTCTCGACTTCGATTCGCGCCCACTCCCGCCATAAGCTAATACCTGTAGCTGCCTGCACCAAGTCCGTAATAAACGCTCCGCCTACGCGTGCCGCAATCTCTAAAAAGTAAAACCGACTGTCGGCATGCGCCTTGATGTACTCCGCATGCGTTACTCCGCGCTTCATTCCCAGCGCCGGAGCAAGCCTTGCATTCAACTGCGTCAGCTCCTGCCAGTCGCGGCTGGCGCGGTCTACTGTGCGTGTGCTGAAGACGCCGCCCTCGTGCATTACCTGCATCGGCGGCTTGCCATACTTGTGCACCACAGAGAAGACCACCTGCTCTTCGCTCACAACCGAGTCCACGTGGTAAATTTCACCCGGCACAAAGCGCTCCATCACATAATACGTCTGCAAGTCTCCCAGTTCGTCGAGAGCGCGCCAGAGCTGTTCCTGCTCGTGAATCTTGCGAATTCCAATTGCTGAAGCATTTGCACGCGGCTTCAGCAGCCATGGCGCAGGAGTTGCATTCATGTAATCGCGCAGTTCGTCGTAGTTGACTACGCGAGTAAACTCCGGCGCGAGAAATCCAGCATTGCGGGCCTTTGTTCGCATTGCCAGCTTGTCGCGATAAAAGCTCGCCGTGGTAAAGCCCATTCCCGGCACCTGGAAATGCTCACGCAAATGCGCCGCTAACTCCTGATCAAACTCGTCGAGAGCTACGATGCGGTCGTAGTTCCGCCCACGCGCCATCCAGCCAACGGTATTCGTAATCTGGTCGCGGGTCAGCTCCTCGGGAATCGCCACCAGGTCTTCCAGCGCATCATGAGGCCAGTCGCCGTTCTTATGTTTTTCAATGGTCAGCAGTGTGGGGCGCACGCCCATCTCCGCACACTGGCGCAGGAAGTCCTGCCCCTTTTCATAAGTAGAAATGCAGAGAATCCGCTCGACCGTATCCGTCATTGGCTCGACCACGATTCGCCCCCCTTGGCGTATCCATTCGACCGGCACGTGAGCATAGTTCTACCATAGAGACTACAATTCATACGGCATACACATTAAGGACACGCAGAGAATGCTTTCCGCAGAGGCCATTGTTCCACTTCAAGACCATCTCACGACCCAATGGCACCTCGCACCGGAAGCCGATGCGCCAACTTCCGATGTTTTTCTTTTGCTCGTCTCACGCCAGCACCGTGCCAACTTTGCTCTCTGGCATACGGAAGATGAAGCCCGCGCTCCGCACGCTTCGGACGCAGTCATCGCGGCCGTAAAACGCCGCATCGATAAGACCAACCAGCTCCGCAACGACCTGGTTGAAGAACTCGACCGCTTTCTGCTCAGCTATCTCAACCCGCTGGGTCTTCCCTCGCCTGCAGCTCCGCTCAACTCTGAAACGCCCGGCCTGATTATCGATCGTCTTTCGATTCTCTCGCTGAAGCTTTACCACACGCGCGAAGAAGCTCAGCGAAAAGACGCTCCCGCCGGCCACATCGAACGTAATCAGCAGCGCCTTGCCATCCTCACCGAACAACGAACCGACCTCGCCAACTGCCTCGACGCGCTATGGCAACAAACGCACGCTGGAACCCGCCGTTTCAAGCTCTACCAACAACTCAAGATGTACAACGACCCCACGCTCAACCCGGCCATCTACAACAAGTCTTCCTGACAAATACAGCAACAAAAAACCACGCAACTGTATCCACAGCACGAATGGCGTGCAATGCGCGCAGTTGCCCGGATGACCAGTCCCTTGACGTAGAGAGGCGTTCTGCGTATAACAGGTGCCTGAGCAATGGAAATCTCCGGCAGCATTGCCAGAGGACAAATCTGGCAGCGTGATGTACTGCTTATTAAGGAATGATTTGCAACTCGGAATGATTGCATGAAGGAAACCGCAAGCTCCGCGGCTGCGAGCCGCAAGAAAACCTCCCCTGCCCCGGCCAAGTCGCCAGCAGCGAAATCAGCGGTAAAGTCTGCGGCCAAGCCCGCGGCTCCCGCCTACACCGGTCCTGCCTTCACGCAGTACCAGGCAGCTGTGCAACTGGTGCAGCAGGGCAAATACGATAAGGCGCTTGCAGCTCTTGAAAAGCTGCTGCCTACGGCTCCGCCCGAAATCACCGAGCGCATCCGCATGTATATCTCCACCTGCCAGCGGCAGCTTGAGGCAGCGCGGCTCAACTTCCAGACTCTCGAAGAGCGCTATAACTACGCAGTATGGCAGCTCAACGCCGGCTTCTATGAGGACGCGCGAGAGCACTTTGAAGGCGTCCTGCATGACAGTCCGCAGGCTGACTATGCCTACTACGGCCTTGCGCTGCTTGAGTGCATTACCAATCATCCGGAAGAAGCGCTGGAAAATCTGGCCAAAGCTATCCACATCAATCCGCGCAACCGCCTGCAAGCGCGCTCGGACAATGATTTTCAGCCCATGGCTGACGATCCACGCTTCACCGAGCTGCTATATCCTGAGCCGTAAAGAGAAAGTCAGCCAGGAACCTTTCGTGCCCCATCCTTCGGTGCTTTCGTCGAAGGATGGGAAACCACAGCCCCGGCTCTCTCTTCGCAGGAGTATTGCTTGCCATCAGCCTCGCCCATCCATGAATCCCAAGCAGTCACGCGCCCGCTGCGCATTGTAGCCATGGGCGGAGGCACCGGCCTCTCCACACTCCTTCGCGGCCTCTGGGGCCACGTTACCCCTGTCGGCGCATCCTCTCCCAGCGAAATCTCCGACCTCGCTGCCGTAGTCTCTGTCACCGATGACGGTGGCTCCTCTGGCCGCCTCCGCAAAGACTTCAACATGCTGCCGCCCGGTGACCTGCGCGACTGCATGGTTGCCCTTAGCGAAGAGCACGACCTGCTTGCGCAAATCTTCGACCACCGCTTCCGCTCCGGCGACTGCCTGGAAGGCCATACCCTCGGCAACCTCTTTGTTGCCGCACTCACCGAGTTCACAGGCGATTTCGGTCTCGCTATCCAGATGGCCTCCAAGGTGCTGGCAACACGTGGCCGCATCTACCCCGTTACCACCGCCAACGCCACGCTCATGGCGCGCATGGATGACGGCTCCATTGTTCGCGGCGAAACCAACATTACCGCCAGCAAGCATCGCATTGAGCAGTTAATGATTGACCCGCCCACGGCCACTGCTCTGCCCGAAACGCTTGATGCCATCGCTCATGCCGACATCATCACCGTTGGCCCCGGCTCGCTCTACACGTCGTTAATCACGAATCTGCTTGTGCAGGGCATTCCTACTGCGCTCGCTACTGCGCGGGGGCTTCGCGTCTACATCTGCAACCTCATGACGCAGGCCAACGAAAGCCTCAATCTCACCGCTTCGCAGCATATTGAGCGGATCTACGAGCACACACGCGCTTCCATCTTCGACTACGCCATCGTCAACACTGCGCAGTTTTCGCCCGATACCCTCGCCCGCTACGCTGTCGAAGACGCATCCCCCATCCAGGCGGATATTGAGCGTGTCGAATCGCTCGGCGTTAAAGTCATTGCCGGTAACTTTGCCATTGAAGAGACTGTGGTTCGCCACAATGCCGCTAGCGTTACCGGTGCGCTTCTTGCCTTAGGCCGTACCTCCGCGCTTCGCTAAGCTGAATTTTCTTCCCTATTGCGGTAACGTCAAACCCTACAACCCGCCCCCGGCCAAGTAAGCTGCATGAAAAAGCCTCCCACGCTGAGCGCGGGAGGCTTTTCTGCGACTTGCGACCTGTCATTTGTTCGCTGTTTCCAGTGTCCGCTTCAACTGGCCGCAAGCTGCGTAAATATCCCTGCCGCGCGGCCTGCGCAGGTATGCCGAAATTCCTTCTGCCGCCAACGTTTGCTTAAAGTGCTCTACCGCTCCGTCACGCGGCATCTGGTATGGCACGCCCGGCCCCGGATTCCACGCAATCAGGTTCACCTTGGCCGCCAGCCCTGTTCTGCGCACCAGGCGGGCCACTTCATGCGCATCCTGCTCGCGGTCCGTGACGCCGCCCAGCAGCACGTACTCAAATGTCACGCGTTCCTTGGTTCGCAGCTTTAACTCGCGTACCGCGTCCATCACTGCTTCGATTGGCCACTTGCGGTTAATCGGCATTATTTCGCTGCGCACCTCATCATTCGGAGCATTCAGGCTGATCGCCAGCTTCGGCCTCACCGCATCCGGTTCCGCCGCAAACCGCTCGATTCCCGGCACAATGCCTGAAGTGGAAACTGTCATTCTCTGCGGACTTAGCCCGACTTCCTCAACCAAAAGCTTTACTGCGCCCATGAAGCTTTCGTAGTTCAGAAACGGCTCGCCCATGCCCATAAAGACAAGGTTCACACGGTCACGCCCCACTTCCACGCCTTGCCGGTCTAGCACTGCGACTACCTGCCCGGCAATCTCTCCGGCGGTCAGGTTCCGCTGCAGGCCCAGTTTCGCCGTTAGGCAAAACTGGCAGTTGACCGCGCAGCCTACTTGGCTGGAAACGCAAATCGTAGCTCTGTCCCAGCCGCGCTTTGCTTCCGGGCCAACTTCGCAGGCGTCCGAGCCGTCGCCAGCTTCGCCGCCGTCGCCCTCCGGCATCCAGACAGTCTCTACCGTGTCGCCCTTGAGCGTTTCCACGAGATACCGCTCTGTTCCGTCTACTGAAGTAAAGACCTGCGCAATCCCTGGGCGCGCAACCTCAAACTCTGCGGAGAGTTTCTCCCGCAGGGCCTTGGAAAACGTCGTAATCCCGTCAAGCGAGCTAACCCGCTGCCGGTAAAGCGCTTCGGCCAGTTGCTTGCCGCGCCATGCCGGCTCGCCTAAATTCTCCATCACCACAGCCAGCCCAGCCGCATCTAACCCAAACAGCGGCTGCAGTCCGGCCCCTTCGCCGCCGATTTTTACAAGTTTCTCGCCCAAATTCTGACCGTCTTTCCCCTGTCTCTTGTCCTTGTTCCCTGGTCTCTGCTTTTCGGTTCCCGTTCCCGTAAAATATAAGTCTAACCACTGACGAACCTATGAGCATTGAACGCAATCTCCGCCGCACCATCCTCCCCAACGGCCTCATCGTTCTCACTGAGCGTATGGAACACCTTCGCTCCGTCTCCATGGGCGCCTGGATTAAATCCGGTTCCCGTGCCGAGGAGGCCGAAATCAACGGTATCTCTCACTTTGTTGAGCACATGGTCTTCAAAGGAACCCGCCACCGCTCCGCCCAGCACATTGCGCGGGAGATGGACTCCATTGGCGGCAACCTCGACGCCTTTACCGGCAAAGAGACCATCTGCTTCAACGTGAAGTCGCTCAATGAGCATGTGCCGATTGCGCTCGACGTTCTCAGCGACCTTGTTCTGAATCCGACTTTTGCTTCCGGGGACATTGAGCGCGAACGCGGCGTCATTCTTGAGGAAATCAAGATTGACGAGGACAATCCTGACATCCTTGTCCACGAGCTTTTCACGCAGAACTTCTGGAAGGACCATCCGCTCGGCAAGCCTATCCTTGGCACCACGGCTACGGTTTCGAGCTTTGACCAGCCGCGGCTTTTTGACTACCACACTGGCCGGTTCCACTCCGGGAACATGGTCTTCTCTGCTGCGGGCAACCTTGAGCACGACCAGTTTGTTGCGGCTGTCGCGGAGAAATTTGGTGCACTACCTTCCGGCAAGGCTCTCGCGGAAGAGCCTGCCCCGCTGACCGCCGCCAAGATTCTGCTTCGCAATAAGAAGTCGCTGGAGCAGGTCCAGATTTGCCTTGGCGTTCCTTCGCCATCGATTGCTGACGCTAACCGCTACGTTACGCTGATTCTCAATACTGTTCTGGGCGGCGGCATGAGTTCGCGGCTCTTCCAGACGATTCGCGAAGAGCGTGGCATGGCTTACTCGGTCTACTCGGACCTGACGCCTTACCGCGATACCGGCTGTCTTTGTGTCTATGCCGGAACGTCTGCCGGTAAGGCGCTGGAGTGCATCGACCTTATCCTTGCCGAGTTTGCCAAGCTGAAGCAGCAGCCGCTCAGCGACGAGGAACTGACACGAGCCAAGGACCAGCTCAAGGGCAACATCCTGATGGGGCTGGAAAGCTCCAGCTCGCGAATGGCTAACCTGGCCCGGCAGGAGATTTACTTCGGCCACTTCTTTAACAGCGACGAGATTATCGCCAACATCAATGCGGTGACCGCCGAACAGGTTCAGCAGACGGCTCAGCAGCTCTTCGACCCGGAGAAGATTGCCGTGACGCTGCTGGGACGGCTGGATGGAATCAAGCTGACGCGCTCGCGGCTGGTTTGTTGATGCGTCCTGAGAGGTGAACACAGTGGCCCCGGTTCCGGGGCCATTTGTTTTGTGTGGATTACGGGCGATTGCACAGGGACTGTGCAGTTTCTTTATTCCTGAACTGTGGAACTGTGCAGAAGGCTGGGACAAGGAGAGAGGGGCGAGGGGCAAATTGATTGTGCCTACCGATGGGTGCATGCTGTCCTCCTCTCCTTCGTTTGGGATGGCTGGTTTCAGGATTCTTATTGCTGGCGGTTACGTTCCTGGATGTAGGCGCGGGCCCAACTGTAGGTTTCGCGGTTATTGAATGGCTCAATGTTGACGCGGCCAACCGCGCTTTCGGCGAGCAGGTCGCGGTGGATGTCGATGGCCATGCCGGGGGATACACCCTGTATGGAGAGGCTGACGTTCCGGACGGTGCAGAGAAAATCGGCGACTACGGCGGAGAGGGATGTGTTGTACCGGGCGGCGTATACGCGTGCAGCGGTATACACCTCGTCCGGGACGCGGACCGTGAGGTTACGCATGAAAAAACTCCTTTTTCAGGGGTATATTTCTATTGTCCACAAAAAGGCATAATTGCACGCAAAACTGGCGAAGTTTTTTGGTCTTTAGAATGAGTGGGTTAGAAAATATTTTCGGGCTCAGGGCTTGACAAGGAGTTTTCCACAGAAAGGCAGGGACAAGGGGATAGGGACAAAGGGACAAGGGGTTTTAGATATACGGCGAAAACTGTAAAACGCTGAAAGCTTATAAAGAGCAAAGGCTATATAAAGGCACCCGCAGATCCTTCGGCTTCGCCTGCGCCACTTCGTGGGGCTGCGCCTCAAAACACACTGGAAACTACACACATTCCGGAGTACCATCGACTCATGCAGCGGCCTGCCATTATCAATACGCCTATCATCACTCCGGAAGAGGTGGCCAAGCGCCTCGGCCTGAGCAAGAAGCGGCAGAAGTATATCCAGGAGATCGTGCAAAACAGCATACAGCCGAAGCGCCCTGCCAACAACAGGACTGAGAAGAGCAAAGACACCCCATCCAAGCCTCGCCCAACGGCAGCGAATGAAGCCGCCTAAAGTTCAGGCGGGCACCGTCTTTCTCAACGTTCCCTACGACCGCCGTTTCAGCGACCTCTTCCTTGCCTATACCGCAGGCCTGGCGCATCTCAGCCTTCAACCCCGCGCAACCCTTGAAATCCCCGGCGGTGAACGGCGTCTCGACCGCATTCTCATGCTCATTCAGAGCTGCCGCTACTCCATTCACGACCTCTCCCGCGTTGAGCTGGAGCGCACCGCGCCGCCTACTCCGCGCTTCAACATGCCGTTTGAACTGGGCATGACCGTGACGTGGCAAAAGATGAATCGCCGCCGCCACACCTGGTTCGTATTTGAATCCCAGCCTCGCCGCATCGACAAATCGCTCAGCGATCTTAAGGGCACCGATGCCTACATCCACAACGGCACTGCGGAAGGCGTTATGCGCGAGCTGTGTAACGCCTTTATCCGTAGCAAGAGCAAGCCGGAGGTGCCGCAGATGCTGCACACTTACCAGCTATTGCGGCGCGACGTCCGCACCATGCTGCGCCGCGCCGGCACGGACGATCTCTTTCAGGCTCGCCTCTTTGAAGACATCTACTACGCTGCCAGCCTGATTGCTTCTCAGAACACTTAGCCTCTCCTGCAACTTCTCGTGGCCTGAACTACTCGCCGGGGTGGTAGGTGCGCTCGGTGTGTCCCTGCAGTTGGTCCGGGTAGAAGTAAATCTCCCGCAGGTTACCAGAGGCGTAGCGCTCAGCTTCGTCGTTGAAGTGCTTGGATTCCGGGTGGCCGCTTTCGCCGCCTGCGGTTACGCCCACTGCTCGTACTTTGGGGCCGAACTCAATCACGGCCACGAAGCTGTTTCCGCTGGTGCCGTACCACTTCTTTGTTCCGGGGTACTGCCTTGCTCCGAAGGACGCCAGCGAGCCCCACAGGGACGAGGTGAACGGGACGGGGATGCTGGGGCCGGCGTCGTTGAACGGCTGCACGATATCGCCGGTGAGGCGCTGGAAGCGGTTGATCTGGCCCCACGGCGTTTGCCAGTTGCCGAAGTCGGCAGTCAACTTATCGGAAGAGGCTTTCAGCGCGGATAGAAGCTCCGCGGCAGGTACTTTTTCTGCTACCCACTGCTCGCTGGGGATTTTGGCCTTGCGCGAGGGAGCGGCTACGGTTCGCATCAGCTCGGTGCCCCAGTAGACGGCCACGGAGGTTGCGACGGAGTCCGCGCTCCAGCGTTCATCCCACTTCCGGAGAACATCAATCTGCCCGGCCAGCTCGTTCTTCTGCGGAGCGCCGGCGGGGAGCGCGTCATAGGCGGCGAGCAGGGCCGGGATCGTGCGTCCGAACCACGGCAGGTAGGAATCGAAAGCGGCTTCGTGCAGAAGGCTTTCCAGCGAAAAGTTTTTGCGCGGCGTGCCGTTGGGCGCGAGAACGCGCATGGCGTGAAGGCCGCGCGCGGACTCGATTCCCTGCTCTACGTAGGCCGGGTAATCGGCCTCTCGCAGCGAGCTTGCTCCTGAACCATTCCACGGCGAGTCGTTCACGTTGAAGAGGTAGCCGCTGGCGGGATTGAAGAGGTGCGGGATTTGCTCCAGCGTCATGAGGCCCTTCCAGTTGGTGGCCAGGTCGCTGCCGTCTACGGGCTTGGTGTAGTCGAAGCGCGTGTCGCGGACGGGAATGAAGTTGCCGTGCCAGTAGGCGATGTCGCCGTCGGAGTCTACGAAGATGGTGTTGTTGGACGAGTTGGCCTTGAGCTCCATCGTTTTTTTGTATTCGGCATAATTGGTGGCCTTGGTGCGCAGGTAGCTTTGCTGCAGGGCGGGCACGGGGATGTTCATCAACTGGATGGTTACGTAGCTTTCGCCGTCTTTGCGGATGACGGGGCCGTGCAGGGTGTAGAGCGCTGTGAAGGTGCGCGTTGCGTCGCCTGCGGGCGTTTTGTAGTGCAGCGTAATTGTCTTGCTGGTGAAGTCGCGTTTTTCGCTGCCGTAGACGTACTGCAAGTGGTTGCCGTCGTGGGACAGCCTTTCGCGGTACTCGTCGATGGCGTCTACGTTGCTGGAGGTGTGCATCCAGCCGGCGCGGGTGTTGAATCCCTGATAGATGAAGAACTGACCCCAGGTTACGGCGCCATAGGCGTTCAGGCCCTCGTCGCTGGTCATCTGCAGCTCGCTGCGGAAGAAGAATGACGTATGCGGGTTGATGAGCAACAGGGCGTGATGGTTTGCGGTGTTGCCGGGAGAGATGGCGAATCCATTGGAGCCGGACGGCTCGGGCTCAAACCACTGCTCGGCGAGGTGCGGCTGCTCGGGCTTTGGCTGCTGGGGCTCTACGTGCGATGTGCTTTGTGGGGCGTCGTAGAAGGCTTGGAGCTCCTTCAGGTTGACGCGCTCGATATCGCCACCGATGCTGCCTTCGGTGAACGAGAGCGCCATCCACGGCTCGAAGTGCGTAATGACCTTGGGCTTTGTTTCGGGATGCTGCGCGAGGTAGTAGTTGATGCCGTCTGCCCAGGCATTCATGAGCTTTTTGAGCCACTCCGGGCTGGTGGCGTACTGCTGTTGCAGGCTGGCGGGGTCGATGAAGAGGCGCTGGCGGAGGTCCTGCCAGATGGCGCTTTCACCCTCGGCTTGCGCGGTCATTCCCAGCGAGGTGAGGTAGTTGGTTTCTACGCGGTTGAAGTCGTCTTCACATTGCGTGTAGATCATTCCGAAGACTGCGTCGGCGTCGCTCTTGCCGTGTACGTGGGCGATGCCCCAGTCGTCGCGCACAATGGTTACGTGGGCGGCTTCGGCCTTCCATCGAGCGGCTTCGGCGGCTGTTGGCGGCTGTGCTGCGGCCATGCCAACGCAAAGAAAACATACACCCGCAAGAAACAATCCTCTGCGCAATCGTCTCCTCATTTCTCTGTTGGGAAACTGCAAATTGATGACAATTGATTCCTTGATATCACAATGGGGCGGCTTCATACCTTGAATCGGGCACAAGAAAAGCCCGGCCTGAGCCGGGCTTTTGTTTTCTGCTCGCTACGTTTTAGTAGAGGCGGAAGTTGACCGCAATCGTGAGGTAGACCGGGACCGGGTGGCCTTCCTTCATGGCGGGCTTGAACTTGTACTTCATCACCGCTTCGAGCGCTTTTTCGTCGAGGCCCATGCCGAGCGGACGGACTACGCGGGGATTCTGTGGGTTGCCCTGCGCATCTACGATGAGCGAAACCATGACCTCGCCCTGGTACTTGGCGCGGCGGGCTTCGTCGGAGAACTCAGCTTCCGGCTGGAAGATGGGCACCGGGGCCGAAACGCCGCCGCCGATGCGGTTAACGCCGCCGCCGAAGTTGCCGCCCGTGCCGGGCCCAAGACCATTGCCCGTGCCCGAGCCAAGACCGCCGCCGCGGCCTGTTCCCATGCCGCCGCCTGAGCCCTGACCGGCTGACGCCAGCGTTACGTTCGACGAGTTGGTCACGCCGATGTTGGGCATGTTCGGGTTATCCGGCAGCTTGATGTCCTTCTGCACGTTGATTGCGGCGTCGAGAGCCAACTTGGGCTTCTCCACCTGAACCACCTGCGGAGGAAGCTGCGGATTCTTCTCAATCTTGGGGAGCTTGCCCTTGATGGGGTCCACGATGTCGTGGTTGCCTCCGCCGCCTCCGCCGCCTGCCGTAACCGCCCTCTTGGGAGCCTGAATCTTGAACGGGGTGAGGTCCACAGGGGTCACGTCCACCTTGGGCGGCTCGATGACCTGGATTGCTTTTTTCGCGCCAAACCACAGCAGCAGGGCCACGATGCTGGCGTTAATCACAGCAGCGGAGCCTACCGACCACGGATTCCGCTTCTCGGCCATCGGGTCCACGACCGCGATTGGCTTGGAGGTCAGCTCCAGCGGTGGAAGCTTCTTGGGAAAGAAAACATCGCGGATGTTCTCGTAGAGATCCGTCCAGATAGGCTTCTCATCAAAAGCCTTACCGAGAAGCGCATCGAGTTCATGCCCTGTCTCAGAACTGGAGGACTGGAGTTCCGCAATCGGTTCAATAACCGGGGATGAGGTGACTGGTTCCGTCATAATTTCGCCGCCATCTTCACCGATGGCTCTCGTGCCCCTTTGCTTCAGCGGAGCAGCAGCCAAACTTCGCTGCCCTACTAAACCATTATGCTTGACTGCGGCCTCTCCTGTCTCTCCCGAGGCGGAAGAAACCTCCAGAACTTCATAGATCGAGCCACTCGAGTCTTCCATACACAATAGACGAACGGCGTTCGCGCTTGTTACGCAAAAATTACTCACCAGTCCATTTACACTAGAAAAGGAACCATATTGTTGAACAGAAACGTGGTAACTCAGCGGAAATTGTGCAAGCGGGGGCTAAAGCCCCGTCATTTCAATGGCCATTTTTCGGCACGACTGAAGTCGTGCCCTGTTACAAAGCCAATTCGAGCTGAACAACTACGGAATACGGAGCGAGAATGTCCGCTGCACCTGAGCTGAAGACGACCCTTCAGTTGCCGCAAACTGCCTTCCCTATGAAGGCGAATCTTCCGCAAAATGAGCCGCTTCGCCTGAAGAAGTGGGCCGAGATGCGCCTCTGGGATCTCCTGCGTAAATCGGGCGAAGGACGCCCGACCTACATCCTGCATGACGGCCCGCCGTACGCCAATGGCCCCATTCACCTGGGGCATGCGCTGAACAAGGGATTGAAGGATTTTGTCGTCAAATCGAAGACCATGGCGGGATATGACTCGCCCTACGTGCCGGGCTATGACTGCCACGGGCTGCCAATTGAAATCAAGGTAGACGAGCAGCTTGGCCGCAAGAAGCTGGAAATGCCCGCGCCGGCGGTGCTGGAAGCATGCCGCGCTTATGCGCAGAAGTATGTGGATTTGCAGACCAGCCAGTTCGAGCGCATCGGGGTCTTTGGGCGCTGGGATAAGCCTTACAAAACCATGGCCCGCGAGTATGAGGCGAAGACGCTGGAGGCGCTGTACGGGTTTCTGGAGAAGGGCTTTGTCTATCGCGGATTGAAGCCGGTTTACTGGTGCATCCACGACCGGACGGCGCTGGCTGATGCCGAAATTGAGTACGAGCAGCACACCAGCCCTTCGGTTTATGTGCGCTACAAGCTGACTTCCGACGCTGCGAATCTGGATGCGGCTCTTGCGGGCAAAGAGGTTTACACCATCATCTGGACAACGACGCCGTGGACGCTTCCCGCGTCTCTGGCTGTGGCGTTTCATCCGGATTTTGATTATGTGGCTCTGGAAACTGCTGGCGGCGCAACGTACATTGTTGCGGCGGAGCTGGCGGCTTCAGTCATCGCTGCCTGTAATCTGGGCGAGACGAAGGAAGTTGCGCGCTTCAAAGGTCGCGTGATGGAGCGGGCGCTGTTTGCGCATCCGTTCCTGAATCGCAGCATTCTTGGCGTGCTTGCGCAGTACGTTACCGCCGATGCGGGTACGGGCGCGGTGCATACCGCTCCCTCGCATGGCGCGGATGACTTTTACACCGGTCAGCGCTACGACCTCGACCTGACCTGCCGCGTGGATGACGCAGGATTTATTCATGCCGATGCGGCGACGTGGCCCGGCGATACTCCCGCGCCCTATGACAACCAGAAGGTGTGGAAGGCCAACCCGCTCATCATCGAGCTGCTGAAGGAAAAAGGCGCACTGCTTGGGCAGGCGAATATCGAGCACTCGTATCCGCACTGCTGGCGCTGCCACAACCCGGTTATCTTCCGCGCTACAGAGCAGTGGTTTATCTCGCTTGAAACGTCGATGAAGCAGGCGGACGGTAGCGAAATCTCGTACCGCCAACTTGCGCTCGACGAGATCAAGCGCATGGGAACCAAGGGCGGATGGGACCCGAGCTGGGGTGAGGAACGCATCTCCAATATGATTGCCAACCGGCCGGACTGGTGCATCAGCCGTCAGCGCATCTGGGGTGTGCCCATCGCTGTGCTCATGTGTACGGGATGCCAGCAGCCGCTTATTGACGCGGAGCTGAATCGCCGCGTTGTGGAGTTGTTTGAGAAGGAAGGCGCGGAGGCATGGCACACGACGGACGTTGCGGCGCTGAAGCCCGCTGGCGCCAAGTGCGCCAACTGCGGCAAGGACGAGTTCCGCAAAGAGACCGACATCCTGGATGTGTGGTTTGACTCTGGCACGAGCTGGCTTGCGGTTGCGGAATCGGATGCTGACCTCAAGGCTGCTTATACTGCTTTCCAGAATGGCGAGACGCGCAACGGCGAGCCTGTTGAAGTGTTGTACCTCGAAGGCGGCGACCAGCATCGCGGATGGTTCCACTCTTCCCTGCTGACTTCGGTTGCGCTGCGCGGGCGTGCACCTTACTCGCATGTTGCGACGGCGGGTTGGACGCTGGATGAGCAAGGCCGCGCGATGTCGAAGTCGCTTGGCAATGGCGTAGACCCGGTGGATATTGCCAACCGCATGGGCGGCGAGATTGTTCGCCTGTGGGTTGCGTCGGTTGATTTCCGCGAGGACATGGCTGCGAGTGAAAACCTGATGGCTCGCTGCGCGGAGATTTATCGCAAGCTGCGCAATACGTTTCGTTTTTTGCTCGGCAACCTGAACGGCTTTACGCCTGCTACGGATGCCGTGCCGGAAGCTGAACTGCTGCCGCTGGACCGCTACATGCTGGCGAAGACTCGCGACCTTACCGAGAAGATTCTTGGCTGGTACAAGGCGTTTGAGTTTCATCGCGTGTATCACGCGGTGAATGAGTTTGCGATTGTGGACCTGAGCTCGTTTTATCTCGACGTGCTGAAGGACCGCATGTACACCTTTGCGCCGACAAGCAAAGAACGCCGCTCCGCGCAGACGGTGCTTTGGAAGATTGCTGAAGCACTGGTGCGGTTGACTGCGCCGATTCTCAGCTTTACTACCGATGAGGTGTGGGAGTATCTGCCTAAGGTTGAAGGCCGCGAAGAGAGCGTGCATCTTGCGCGCTTCCCCAAGCCGGAAGAAGTGTTTTCGGAAAGCCCTGCTGCGTTGCTCGACGAGTGGAAGAAGGTTTTCGAGATTCGCGATGCCGCGCTGCGCGTGCTTGAAGAAGAACGCCAGGCCAAGCGTATCGGTAAAGGCCTTGAAGCGGATGTTGAGATCGCCGCATCGGGCGAACAGCTTGCCCTGTTGCAGAAATACGCTGCCGGCCTCAAGGAGATTCTCAATGTCTCCCGCGTGACCGTGCTTGAAGGGACAGAGCTAAGCGTGAAGGCGCTTCCTGCCAGCGGCCACAAGTGCGCCCGTTGCTGGAACTACATGCCGCATGTCTCCAACTACGGCATCTGGGAGAACGTCTGCGACCGCTGCCAGTCGGCGTTGCGCGAGATGCAAATCGAAGAACCGAAGAATGCGGAGCCCGTCGCGTGAGTTTTCAAGCACCACGCCGCCTGCCCTGGCTGCTCCTTCTCTCCGTAATCATTTACGCCGCAGACCAGTTCACCAAAAAGCTGGTCTCGGCGCATGTTCCTTTTGGGCGTTCGATTCCTGTAATTGATGGCGTCTTTCACATCAGCCACTGGACCAATGAGGGCGCGGCTTTTTCGCTCTTCGCGGACTCTGGCAACGCTGGGCGCTGGGGGCTCATCGGCTTTACGGCGTTCGCATCGCTGGTTGTGCTGGCTGCGCTTCTCTGGCTGGGCAGCCGCATTACGCGTACTACTGTTGCGCTGGCGCTCATCTTAGGCGGCGCGCTCGGCAACCTGCATGACCGCATTGCTTACGGCGCGGTCATCGACTTCCTCGAAGTCCACATCATTCATTACCACTGGCCTGACTTCAACGTGGCCGACTCCGCCGTGGTTGTTGGCGCATGCCTGCTGCTGCTTGATTCCCTTTGGAGCAAGCCTTCCGCTCCGCAGGGATAAGTGCAACTGTCAATTTTGAGAGGAAAGCATACCTCAGGGCCTAAAGGCCCACTCTTTGGGCAAGGCAATTGGCAGGGCTAAAGCCCTGCCCCTCCCTACGAGCGGTACAGCTTACGCAAAGACCGCATCCACTTGGTCGATTACCGGCTTGAGGAAAGCGGCGCGGTCTGTTTCGGGCCTGAACAGTGCGGAGGTTCCACCGGCCTTGATTATCTTCTGATCCGTAATGCCGAGGAAACCAAGCACGGCCGCCAGATACGTGTCTGCGTGATTGTAAGCGCTGAAGGGCGAGCCATCGGAGAAATCTCCGCCAGAGGCTTGCAGAACCGTCGCCTTTTTGCCGGTTACAAGGCCAACGTAGCCATCCGGCCCCAGGTTGAACGTGCGGCCTACGCGGGAGACCTGGTCGATCCACAGCTTAAGCGAGGAGGGGATGGAGAAGTTGTGCATCGCCACTCCGATGACGATTTCGTCCGCACTAAACAGCTCGTCAATCAGGGTTTCAGACTGTGCAAGAGCGGCATTCTGCTCGGCGGTGCGGGCGTCCTGGGGAGTAAAGGCCGCGCCGATCCATGCGGCATTTACCGGCGCAGGTGGGTTCTGGGCCAGGTCACGCACGACGACCGTGCCCTGCGGATTGGCTTCCTTCCACTTTTTGACAAAATTGGCGGTCAGCTCACGGCTGACCGAGTAAGGGCTAGGGCTTGAGTCGATCTGCAAGAGTGTGGGCATGGTGCCTCCTTCGGGATAAATACGACAGATGTATCTTAGACGACTAACGTCGTATACAGGTTCATTTTTATTTTTGGTAGGCTCTTTCAAGGAGCCTTCATGCCTGTTTCCGATTGTGAGGTGCGGGACCCGCGCATCCGGCGCACGCGGCAGATGCTGCATGCGGCCTTGCGCGCACTGATGTTCCGCCACAGCTTCGACGAGATTTCCGTGCAGGATATTACGGATGAAGCCACAATCAGCCGGGCTACCTTCTACGACCACTACACGGACAAATACTCGCTGCTGGCGGCAATGGTGGCGGGCGAATTCCTTGGCCTGCTGCGGGACCGCAACGTACGTTACGAGGGCGCAGGGAGCGAGGGGGCGCTTATCCTTGCGGTCTTTGATTTTCTGCATGCAAGTCATTCCAATGGCGTGTGCGAAGGTCATAGCGCGTTTGAGCCGCTGATTGATGTCGCTATCGTGGAGGCTATTCAGAAGGTGTTGCGCAATGGCCCGCCGATGCGCGATGAGATTGCCCCGGCTGCGGCTGGCTGGTTGATTTACGGAGCGGCCAGGGAATGGCTCAAAAAGCCCGGCAACCCATCTGCCAAGGAGTTTGTGGCTGCGGTAGAGTCCATGGTGCAACCGATGTTGGGGACCGCTGAAAAGCCAGCACATGCGCGGTAGTCAATCTGCCTGACCGGATTCCTGCTCGGCTTCTCTGGAACCGGATGCGCTGGGCCTGCGTACGGAATTGTGTACCAATCGGCTGCCCTAAAATGATGGTTTGGGGGGTGAGTTCGCCCTTTCCCTCTTACAGGCCTGGTTCTTGTTCAAGACCACGCACCCAACGCAACACAAACATTTGAGGTTCGCAATGAATTACCGTCGCACCACTCTCCCGTTCCGCGCCGTAGTTGCCGCCGCGTCTCTTCTTGCCGTGCTTTCGCCCGCAGCCCGCGCCGAGCGCCTGCCCAAAACCGTTATTCCCGAGCACTACGCGCTGACGCTTGCGCCGGACCTGAAGACGGCGACCTTTACCGGCGTGGAGACTATCGATGTTGAGTTGAAAGAGCCCTCGAAGACCATCACGCTCAACTCCGCCGAGATCAAGTTTGAGTCCGTTACGGTAAAGGCTGCTGGTAAAGACCTGACCGCCACCGTTGCCACGGACGAAGAGAAGGAACAGGCTACCTTCACCTTCCCCGAGACGCTGCCCGCGGGCAAGGCCTCGTTGACGATTCACTACACCGGCATCCTGAACGACAAGCTGCGCGGCTTCTATCTCTCGAAGGAACCCAAGCGCAATTACGCCGTTACGCAGTTTGAATCGACGGATGCGCGCCGCGCCTTCCCGAGCTTTGACGAGCCTGCTTTCAAGGCTACGTTTGATGTTTCGCTCATCATCGACAAGGATGATACGGCTATCTCGAATGGCGCGATTGTGAGCGATACGCCGGGGCCCGCTGCGGACAAGCACACGCTGAAGTTCGACCGCACGGTGAAGATGTCCACGTATCTGCTGGCCTTCCTTGTTGGCGACTTTGAGTGCTCCAAGGGCGCGTCGGATGGCGTGGATATCCGCGTTTGCGCTACCCCAGGCAAGCTGCCGCTGACTACTTACGGCGTTAGCGTTGCTGAGTGGGTATTGCACTACTACGACAACTACTTCGGCATTCACTTCCCGCTCAAGAAGCTTGACCTCATTGCGATTCCTGACTTTGAAGCCGGCGCGATGGAGAACTTTGGCGCGATTACTTATCGCGAAACCGACCTGCTGCTCGACCCGAAGACCGCCAGCGTTGGCGCGAAAAAGAATGTGGCTGAAGTTATTGCGCACGAAATGGCGCACCAGTGGTTCGGTGATCTGGTGACGATGCAGTGGTGGGACAACACATGGCTCAATGAAGGCTTTGCAACGTGGATGGAAGCCAAGGCCATTGCGGTCATGCACCCTGAGTGGGATATCGACCAGGAAGAGGTTGGCACTTCGGAAGGCTCGCTGAATCTGGATGCGCAGCCGACGACACGCGCCATCCGTGCCAAGGCCGACACCCGCGAAGAGATTGAGCAGATGTTTGACGGCATCAGCTATGGCAAGGCCGGCTCGGTGCTGCTGATGATTGAGAACTACCTTGGCGAAGAAACATTCCGCAAGGGCGTGCACAACTACCTCAGCGCGCATGAGTACGGCAATGCCACGGCGGAAGACTTCTGGGGCGCGCAGACGCAGGCCAGCGGCAAGCCCGTGGACAAGATCATGGAGAACTTTGTTGCGCAGCCCGGCGAACCGATTCTCACCTTTGGCCCGAATGCCGGAGGCAAGGTTTCCGTCGCGCAGCAACGCTTCTTCCTTAGCCCTTCCATTACGCCGGACCCGGCGCAGAAGTGGACTGTTCCTGTCTGCTTCAAGACTGCGGGCGGCACTCACGATTGCGAAATTCTGACGCCTGAGATTGCAAGCCTCAAGACGCCTTCCTTCACGCCATTCTTTGCGAACGCGGGCGGCACGGGCTACTATCGCGTGACCTATGCGCCAGCGGATTATGCCGCGATTGTTGCGAACATTGAAACGGCTCTCAAGCCTGCTGAGCGCATCAGCCTCATCGGCGGCGAGTGGGCGCAGGTTCGCGCCAACAAGGCAACCGTTGGTGACTACCTGAACCTTGTTGCCGCGGTGAAGTCTGACGAGAAGGCTTCCGTTGTGGGCACAGCGCTCAGCGGCGTTGGCACCATTCGCACGCAGATTGCAGCGACGCAGGAAGAGAAAGATGCGCTTGCCGCGTGGGTTCGCACCAACTTTGCTCCGCAGTATGCGAAGTTGCCTGCGCCTGCACCAAACGATACGCCTGCAACCATCGAGCTTCGCTCTACGCTCTTCAGCGTGCTGGCTGGCGCGAAAGACCCGGCGGCACTGAAGCAGGCACGCGAGATTGCTGACAAGTTCCTCGCGGACCCAACTTCAGTTGACCCGACGCTTGGGCAGACCTCGCTGGCCATTGCCGCACATAACGGCGATGAAGCTCTCTACAACAAGCTGCGTGATACGTACGAGAGCTCGCCTAACCCGGCGGTGAAAGAGATGGCCCTGCAGTTGAGCGCGCTTTTTGAAGACCCCGCGCTCGCACGCCGCTCGCTTGACTATGCTCTTACACCCAAGGTGCGCAGCCAGGACGCGGCGATTCAGTTTGCCATCGTCATGAGCAACGAGAAGAACCGCCCCATGGCATGGCAGTACATCAAGGACCACTGGGACGCGATTCACTCACTGTTGACGCCGGAGATGGGACAGATTCTTGTCAGCTCCACCGGCAGCTTCTGCTCTGCCGCTGACCGCGACGATGTGCAGCAGTTCTTCTCAACACACAAGGTTGCTTCCGCCGACCAGGGCGTGAAGCATTCCATTGAGCGCATCAATGGCTGCATCGAGTTGCGCAGTCTGCAGGAAGGCAATCTAAAGCAGTGGATTGCGACGCAGAAATAGTTGTCAGTAATCAGTGGTCAGTTATCAGTAAAAGCAGGCCGCGCAATACGCGGCCTGCTCTTTTCTGCACCCCGTACCCTGCACCCTGTTCCCCACCTTTGTGCTACCGTGAATGCGTTATGCTTCGCAACGCCATTCTTTCCGCTGCCGTTCTGCTCTGCGCCGCGCACGCGCAGGCAGCCCAGTCACCCCAACCAAAGGAAACCCGCATGAGCCACCACGCAGAAGGCCCCTTCGACGTCAAGATGAGTCCCATGCAAGCCGACGAAATCACAACCGGAACCGCCATCCGGCGCTACTCGATTGATAAGCAGTACCACGGCGCTCTCGAAGCCATGGCAAAGGGAGAAATGCTAGCCGTGGGCAATCCTGCATCCGGCTCCGCGGGCTACACCGCCGTGGAAGAAATTACCGGCACGCTTGATGGCCACAAAGGAACATTCGCTCTGCAGCACTCGGCCACCATGCACGCAGGCAAATACGAGATGCGCGTGGAAGTCATCCCCGGTTCCGGCACAGGAGAACTCGCAGAGATTTCCGGCACGCTTACCATTGCCATCGCCGCAGACGGCAAGCACAGCTATGCGCTCGACTACACACTTCCCGCAAAATAAGCGCCAAAACGAAAGCAGGCCGCGCCATGCGCGGCCTGCTTTTTTTGACCACTGACTGCTACAGTTACAGCTTCTTCGCCGTAACCGTCGAGTTCCAGCTTCCATCCGGAATTCCGAAATCGAAGTTAATCGCTTCCGCGCCAACCTTACCCTTGTACTGCACCACGTAGTTCTCGCCTTCGTACTCTGTGTTGACCCAGAAGGTAACGGTGCCACTATCAATTTTGCCGTCGTGAATCTCGTTCGACTTGCCATCCGCATTGATAACCGCGCCGGTAACCGTGGCGCCATTGCTCTTCAGGTTGAACGTGACAGGCGTATCCGCGCCAAACAAGTCAAACGAACCCTTCCACGTTCCCGTCACGTCAGCCAGTTCCGTGGCCTCGCGCTTTACGCTCAGCGCTGTGCCCCAGCTTCCGTCATCGGTGCCGAAGTTAAAGTCGATCTTCTCCTCGCTCGTCTTGCCCTTGAAGATGAGCTTATAGGTCGTGCCATCATAATCGGTGTTTACCCAGAAGCTGAGCAGGATGCCGTCCAGCTTGCCATCGTGAATCGTTGCCGGCGAGGTGGGCAACCCCTCCACCGTTCCAGTTACCGTCGCTCCGCTCACACTCAAATGCAGCGTGGTGTTGATGGTCTGGTCGTTAAAGTCAAAGGCACCTTTCCAAACGCCGGAAAGGTCCGCGGCATGGGCCTTGGGCAACAGGCAGGCGAGCAAGGCAAGTGGCAGAAAGCGCAACAGGGACTTCATATGTGACCTCCGTAAAAGCCGAGTGTAGCAACCCCTCCCAATCCTTGCCACCACCTTTTGTTTAAGAATTCTGAAGGCATTTCGGCGGCAGGCGGAATTCGATACCATACCACTATGCCTCAATTCCCTGCCGGACAGACGCTCCTTTTCGATGCCGACGACACGCTCTGGGAAAACAATGTCTACTTTGAGCGCGCCATTGCTGGGTTTATCGCCTGGCTTGACCACAAATCGCACACGCCCGCTGAAGTCCGCCAGCACCTCAACGCCGTGGAGCATGAGACCATCAGCGCCCACGGCTACGGCCTCAAAAGCTTCCGCCGCTCGCTGGTTGCATGCTACGAACGGTTGGCCGCGACTACTGCTACCAGCGAACATGTGGACCACATCCACAACTTCGCCAACATCATTGAGAATCACGAGATTGAGCTGCTCCCCGGCGTGGCGGAAACCCTGGCCGACCTCGCTACGCGCCATCGCGTCATCCTGATGACCAAGGGCGACCAGCGCGAGCAGACCGGTAAGCTGGAGCGCTCTGGCCTCGCCGGGCATTTCTCCGCCATTGAGGTTGTCGCCGAAAAGGACCACGGCACCTATCGCTCTGTAATTGAGCGCCACAACCTTACGCCGCAGACAAGCTGGATGATTGGCAACAGTCCCAAGAGCGACATTAACCCCTCGCTCGCCGCGGGGCTGCATGCGGTGTTTCTCTTCCACAAGGACACATGGGTGCTGGAGCATGCGGAAGTCTCCAAACCAGCGCCCGGACAGCACCTCTTCGAGTTGGAGAGCTTTGCCAAATTAGGCTCGCTCTTCTAAGCCTCCTTGACCACAGGAGCTGAATTCTGCTCTACTCATAATCAACGTCATGCACCGCATCTTTGCCATCTCGCGCATTCTTCCCGCTATTCGAATTAGCGGCAACAGCGCATATGCGGGAAAATGAGCCTGACGAACAGAGATTAAGCAGCACCAGAAGCATTCCAGGCCACCACCCGCAAGCGCGGCTGGTGGCTTTTTCGTTTTCAACGCACGAGATGAGACACAGGGAGCGCAATGTATAGCCCGAAATTCAACCAGGTCGCGGACCGCAACGTATTGCTGGAAGCTATGCAGAGATATTCCTTCGCCATTCTCTTTGGTCCCGGAGGAACGGAGGCTGAGAATGCGTTGAATGCCACGCATCTGCCGCTCGTTGTAAAGGACGAAGGCGAACACGGCCTCATCGAAGGCCACTTTGCCCGCGCCAACAAGCACTGGGCCTCGCTGGCGAATCACGAAACGCTAGTCGTCTTCCCCGGTCCGCATACTTACGTTTCGCCCTCGCTCTATGTTGAAGAACTCTCCGTGCCCACGTGGAATTACATCGCCATTCACGCCTATGGCACGCTGGAGTTGATTGAAGACGAAGAAGGCAAGACCCGCCTTGTAGAAGAACTCATCCAGAAACACGATCCTGCCTATCTGAACCGCTGGCAGGCGATGCCCCACGGCTACCGCCGCACCATGCTGACAAGCATCATGGGCTTTCGCATCGCCATTACCCGCATCGAAGGCAAATTCAAAATCAGCCAGAACCGCTCCGCCGAAGAGCGCCGCAATGTGCAGCTTGCGCAAGCCGCAGGCAACGCGGACGAGCAGGAACTGGCCCGCTGGATGCAACGGCTCCTCGCATAACGCAGTAAACACGGAAAGCAGGAAAGACAGATGACCGCAAGCACGACTCGCAAAGTGGAAGTATTCGACACCAGCCTCCGCGACGGCCTACAACAGCCGAATCTCGAAATCTCCGTCCCCAGCGCGGTCAACCTGCTGGAACGCATGGGCACATTCGGCATTCACTACGCGGAGATTGGCTTTGCCGGCGCGAATCATTTTGTCACGCAGCTCTCTGACTCGCTGCGCAACGCCAATACCGGCGCGATGAAGCTTGCGCTCTTTGGCCGCACGCGCGGGCGTGGTGTGAAGGTGACTAGCTGGCCAGATCTTGAGTTCATCACTACGCGCAAGCACCACATTCCTGCCGCTGTCATCGTAGTCAAATCGCGCCTGCTGGACGTGGAGCGCTCGCTGGAAACTTCGCCGGAAGAAAACCTGCTAATGGCGCGGGAGACCATTGCGTATCTGCAGGACCAGGGGCTGGAAGTGCTTGTCGATTTGGAGCACGCCATGGATGCCGCCTGTGGGAGGCAGGAGTTTGGCACAGCCTCCACGCCCGGCTTTGCGCTGCAGACGCTTGACCACTTCCACGCGCTCGTCAACCAGTGCGTGGAGCAGCGTGTCAGCCGCATCGTTATCTGCGACACCAACGGCGGTTCCAGCCCGGAAGAGGTCTCCGAAGTTATCTCCGGGCTTGTCGCGCAATATCCCGCCGCCAGCTTCGGCTTCCACGGACACACGGATCGCGGTCTCGGCGTAGCCAATGCACGCGCTGCCGTCCTTGCCGGAGCGGTGCAGGTGCAAGGCACGCTCCTCGGCACCGGCGAGCGCTGCGGCAACGTGAACCTCACCACGGTCATCGGCAGCATGCAGCTTCGCGGAGAAGCGGAGTTCGTTCCTGCCGCCTCGCTCACCGGGCTCACCAGCCTTGCGCACAACGCTTATGACGCGTTCTCGCTCGACGTGCCGCATGGCGCACCCATCGTGGGTCACGGAGCCTTCGGAACATGGGCCGGAATGCACGGCTCCAGCGAGCGCAAGAATCCCGGCGCGTATCTCTGGTGCGACCCGGCACAGGTGGGCGCAACGCCCGCTATTGGAGTCAACGCGCACTCCGGCAAGGCCAATATTCTGCTGCTATCAGAGCAACTTGGCGTGCCGCTCAACTCCGCACAGGCCCAGCAGCTTCTCGACGCCAACACCGCAATGATTGACGGCGGCGGATTCACCGCGAGCGAGGTCTCCTTCAAGCTGGCCTGCATGAAGGCGCTCGGCACACTGCCCAACTTGTTCACCGTGCGTACCTGGCGAATCTTTGACGAGTCCGACGAGGCCGGGAACCGCTTTGTGCAGGCCTTTATGTCACTCGGCATTGGAGACACCATTGTCACCAGCCGCGCCGAAGGCGAAGGCCCCGTGGATGCCCTCACCCGCGCCATGCGCCTGGAGCTGGACAAGCACTTCCCTGAGTTGAAGCAGATGCGCCTAGGGCGATTCAGCATTACGGCCATCGACGTTTCCGCGCACGACTCCGCTGCCCGCGTACGTGTAACTACCAGCTTTGCCGCAGATGGCCCCGGCGGTCGCAAAGAAGACCCTTGGATGACCGCTGGCGTCAGCAGCGACATGAACCAGGCCGCGCTTAACGCCATCATCGACGGCTTCCACTACTGGCTGCTGAAATCCGGCGCAAAAGTCCCTGAAAGGCCCTCCGCCGAGGCGGCGCTAACTCGCTGACAGAATGGGCCACTAACAGGCAAAATTCGCGCCACAGGTAGCGCCCACCAAGGCCGCATCTCTGATATACTCAGAGAGTCACCTGCGGAGGTGGCGAAATTGGCAGACGCACTAGCTTGAGGTGCTAGCGGGTAACTCCATACGGGTTCAAGTCCCGTCCTCCGCACCACAAACATTTCAAAAAAGAAGGGTCAGCTTGTTACGCTGACCCTTCTTTTTTGTTCCGCGCCGGCTTCTCGGTAAATTGCAGAATAATCTCACGCAAATTATGGACGCACTTGGTGAGATGCCCAAGATGCTTCGATTGGATGAGCCACAGATCTTGTGCCGGCTCGAAGTCTTCGAGGTGGATAACTCGCAGATTCTTCCTGTGAGGCGACTTCAAGAATGTCCTTTCCGGAACGACGCAGACCCCCTGTATCGCAGCCGCCAACTCCATCTGCAGGTCCTTGCCGTCTACTTCCACTGCAACGCCAAAAGAAAGCCTCTGTTTTGCCAGTGCAAATTCAACAGAAGCACGCATGGCGCAACCTCTCTGCCCAACAATCCAGCTCTTTTCTGGCAGGTCTTGAAGCCTGGCCCTACGCGGGAGCGGCATAGAACGTGCGGCAACCAGAACGGAACTATGTCTCCCAAGGTATTCGCCCTCGATATCGGAATCCGGGCTGATACCATCTGGAAGCAGAACTACGGCGGCCTCAAGACTACCCGACCTGACACGCTCCATCAGAACATCCGACCACAAAGAGTACGCATGCAATTGGAGCAAGGGAAAATGCGTGCGTAGCGCCTTGATGGGCTCTACGATTGCATCCCCACCAAGGCTTCTCGCAACACCGAAGGAAAAATCGCCCGACGGCTCGCCGTCATGATTGAGCGAAGACCTTAGCCCTTCTACCGAACAGAGTACAGGCTTCGCGGCTGTATAGGTTGCCTTGCCCGCCGGAGTGAGTTGCATAGGACGCTTTTGCCGGTCCAACAACGATACTCCGAGCGCATCTTCCAGGTTCTGAAGTCGCTTGCTGATGGCGGACTGGGTCAGATGCAAATTCGACGCTGCGGCCACAATGGAACCCGTTTCCACCACAACAACGAAAGATTCAAGATCGGTAATATTCATTCCGTGCGCTCACTCACAAGAAACATTCGAATTATCAATCAATAGTGCTGGTCCAGATCGGAGCTTCCTCGCGTCTCTTGTCTTCAGCCTTGAGATTTCGTATCACCGTAACACCGTCTTCCCTGAGCAAGTACGTCGTCCAGTTTCCTGAATCGACCAATGACTGGAACACACCCTTGATCTCGATTGGGGTTGAGTTCCCCGATGAATCAAATACCCGGTAAACAGTAGCTTTTCGATAGAACGAGTCATCCGGTTGCAGTTCCGATGGTATGACATAGGAGTTAAGGTTAGCGTCTCCCAGGCTTCGCAGGGTTGGCTTTTTGGGGTATCGAAGATCGAGCAAGGCGAAGGAACCATCCGTGCGATATCGGATGAGTTCAAGTGAGGGGCCTGCATGTTGGACGAAGTCAAACGTCCCTTTGCCGTTCACCGGATAAATACCCCGAAAATGAATCTTCGCAGGGTCCGTTACGTCGAAGATCGCCAGTGCGCGTCCGTGCTCCTCTGCGACATAGAGATATAAGGAATCAGAGTTGGCCACATGCAAACTCATCGACTCGCCCGCAACCTTCATTTCCGCGGGCAGCTTGGTTGCCGGAACCACAAGCAGTTCATGAGAGGACGGCTGCGAAAAACTGGATTGAGGGAGAAAAAGCATCATCACTGACAAGCCTGAAGTCGCAAAAAAAGAACGAGAAATCAATCGGGTGAACATGGACAATCTCCTAGAGCAGCATTCTTCCCCCTGCGCAAGCGTTATTGCTCTGCGCAGGATGTCGTGCTATCTAGATGAGAATGTCTATCGAGAAGAAACTGAATAGATTAGGTGTTTAACATTCCACTTTGGAATAGTACATGGCAGGCAAATCCGGTCAAGCATAAAGACAACCACAATAGGCGAATGACCCAGCGAGTGGCCCAGGTCTCAGGGACGCCAATTCCACCACAAGCATTAGGTGCCCCATGTCCTTTTTTGGAAACGAGAAAATATATCCTTTGGCTGCCTCAACACTTGCCGGGTCATAGAGCCGACATCGTACCGAAAGCAGCAGCATGCAACGGCACAATTAACGTGCTCCAGATAAATCAAGTGTCTGCTAAGTGCTTTATTTATCAATCAACGCAGCTTGAGCAAATATGTTATATTGACTAAAGGTGTTAGCGGATAATTCCCTTCGCACCAAGATTTTGTTCGTCCTCGCGGCCCGTCTCCAATTACCCCAGCCGGTCCCCCAGGCGAATCCAGAGAAAGCAGTCGTACACGATGCAGATTCTTCTCTACTTTGTCATTGCGGTCCATGTGATCGTCAGCCTCTTCCTGATTGGCGTAGTTCTGCTTCAGCAGGGCCGCTCGGCAGACCTCGCAGGCGCCTTCGGTGGGCAGGGCTCGCAGACAGCCTTTGGCCCCCGCGCCGCGGCAAACATCTTCACCCGCCTCACCACCTGGGCAGCCATCATCTTCATGATTACCTCGCTCAGCCTGACGGTCCTCTACGTTCGCACCAACCATGGCCGCTCGGTTCTGGAAGGTACGCAGACCTCTACTCCGGTGAAGAAGTAGAAAACAGTTATCAGGGTTCAGTTGTCAGAAAGGCCGCGCTTTGCGCGGCCTTTTCGCTTTTGCTAGTCCCTAGTCTCTATGTCCCTAGTCCCTTAGAATCATGAAATGATTCTCGAAACCTTCCCCGTCGGCCCGCTGCAATGCAACTGTACCCTTCTTGGCGATGAGCAGACGGGCGAGGCTATCGTCATTGACCCCGGTGACGAAATCAGCCGCATCCACCGCCTGCTCACGGAGCGCGGACTCAAGCTGAAGCAAATCCTCATCACCCATGCCCATATTGACCACGTTGGCGGCGCGGTCAAGCTCAAGCGTCTTACCGGAGCACCCATCCTGCTCAACGAAAACGACCTGCCTCTGCTGAAAATGATGGACCAGCAGGCCGGCTGGCTGGGCATCCAAACGCCGGAAGTGGCTCCGCCCGACGCCAGCCTTACCGAAGGCATGACCGTCGGCCTGGACGCCTATCCCGCGCAGGTTCTGCACACGCCCGGCCACACGCAGGGCTCCGTCTGCCTGCACTTTACCCCGCTCAAAATGGTTATCGCTGGGGATACGCTCTTTTATGGCAGTATTGGCCGTACCGACCTGCCCGGCGGCAACGGCAGGCAGATTATCGACTCCATCCACACCAAATTGCTGACGCTTCCCGAGGACACCAAGGTCCTCCCCGGCCATGGACTCCCAACCACCATCGGAACCGAACGCGAGAGGAACCCATTTCTGCAACAGTAGCCCGCCGCACGGCTCAAAAATCAACTAATTTTGAATCAATTGATTAGAAGAAATTCCTAAACAGACACCTAAAGCGCATCGCCGATTTTGTAACCAGCCTGAGTCTTGCCTAAGTAGTTAAGGGTGCCCGTTACTCCCATGCGGAACTCCGCCTCTTCGGTCAGCAGGCTTAGCACCAGCCAGCCCGCTGAAGGCATGCCGAAAAAGTATCCGGGCTGCACCCAGACTCCCTCGTTCAGAAGCTCACGCACCGTCACCTCATCCGGCTGCAAGGCCGCAATTCGCAGCACGGCATACCAGCCGCCTTCCACGACAAGCCGCGTGACAATCTCCTGCCCGGCAAGCTGCCGGTCCAGCTCCGCAAGGTTTGCCCTCACCCGCTGGCGAATCTGCCTCTGGATTCCCTGCCGCCCGGCAAGCCACTGCGGCAGCGCCCGCTGCACCGGGGCGTTCATCGACAGGAATGTGTCGGCGATTACCTCCAGCCGGGCCATGGCTTCTTCCTTCGCCGGGCCGGTCGCCACAATCCAGCCGGATTTCATCTGCGGAAGCCCGGCAATCTTGCTCAGCCCGCTCACTACAAAAACCGGCACGCCCTCCAGCCCCGCGGCAAAGCTTTTCGGAGCCCCTTCCGATCCATTCGGCAGCGCGTAATCCAGAAAAACCTCGTCCACAATCAGGGAAAGCCCATACTCGCGGCACAGCTTGCCCAGCTCTTCCGCCTCCCACGGCTTGGTAAAGTGTCCGGTCGGGTTATTCGGGTGAACCAGCATAATTGCCCGCGCTTTGGACTCGTGTGCAGGCCCAATCGCCCGCCGAAGGCCCTCGGGGTCAATCTGCCAGCCGTGGTCATATACCAGCGGAGCATTCTTCAGCCCTACATCGTCCAGCACGGCCAGAAAATCGAACAGCGGATACCCCGGCTGCGGCACCAGCACATCCGTTCCGGGGTCGCAGAGCAAGCGGAAGAGATAGCTGTAAGCTTCGCTGGTGCTCGTCGTCAGCACCACCTGCTCCGGCTCAACGGTTGCACCGTGGTCCGCGTAATAGGCGCAGACGGCCTTGCGCGCCTCCAGCAATCCCAGAGGGTGTGGGTCATAGTCCCGCGAGCGCTCATCGCCTAGCCCGGTCAGCAAATCCACGCCGTAATCAAATCCACATCGCGTAGGGTTCGACGCCGTAAGATCTGCCACCGGCAAACCTGCCGCAAGCCGTTCGCGATGCGCCTGCGACAACTCGCTCTCTTCCGTATTCCAGTTTGTCCGTTTCGCAAATCTCATCGGTCACACCCTGGCTCTGCCATGCAAAATAGAGGCAGGCGCCTTTTTCAAAATACCTCAAGCGCCACAGGGAGATTCCGTTTGGCTCTGCGCGCAGTTGTCTTTGACTATGGAATGGTTCTCACCGGTCCCCAGGACCCCGCATCCCATGCGGAACTGGTCCGCATCACAGGCCTTCCCCTTGAAGAGTTTGAGCGCTACTACTGGCAGGACCGCCACGACTACGACGCCGGCATTCTCAGCGGCCTAGCCTACTGGCAGAAGTTCGTCCACGACGCCGGGCTGAGCCTTCCCGACTCAACCGTTCGTGAGCTTAACCGCATCGACGTCCGCGTATGGTCGACCGTGAACCCGCGCATGGTTGCATGGCAGGAAGAACTACGCCAACGCGGCTTCAAGCGCGCCATTCTCTCCAACATGGGCGACAGCGTGCGCGAGTCCATCGTCGTTGAGCACCCTTGGATTAACACCTTCGACGTGCTCATCTGGAGCTACGAACTTGGCATCATCAAGCCCAACCCGGCCATCTATCACGCGGCGCTGGACGGGCTGAAGCTGCAGCCGGAAGAGACGCTTTTCATTGACGACCGTGCAGAGAACACCGCGGCAGCCCGCGCCGTTGGCATGCAGGCCATCACCTTCTCCACCGCAGACAAGCTACGCGAAGACTTAATTGCCGCAGGCCTTGACGCCGAGTTGCCGCTGCCTTAGCGGTTCCTCGGCTTCAGGTGGTACATAAGCCCGCCGGTATACGTCATCGAGTCCAGCCCCGGATTGCTCGGCACCATGAACGCGTCCGAGAAATGGTAATCGCTGAATCCTATGCGCGCATCCCACCGCGGCGCAATCTTGAACTGCGCGCCGAGCCCGATCTCCAGGCTCCAGTTCAAGTAAGAGGCATACTGCGACACGGCCTTCTTATCAAAGGCGAGCGCGCCGCCGCGAATCAGGAAATACGGCTTCACATTCTTCTGGCTGCGCCACGTCATGCGCAATCCAATCGGGGCAATCCCCATGCCGTAAACAAGCTCATGGTCCTTACTTTTAGGATTTCCCCACACATCGGTCTTCGTTGGCTGCCGCAGCAGCACCACGGGAGCAAAGGATGCGGAATAATCCATTCGCGCGCCAGCCCTGTAGCCCCAGGAGTGGCGGTCATACTCAATCTGAGCCAAGTCGAGATAGCTCCACCATGAGTTGGCAAAGATATGGTAGTGACCGAAAGAGCCGAGCCCGGTAACGCCAATCTCGCTATCCTGCCGTACAGGCTCCGCCGCAGCGGTCGGCGCACTGGGCGCAGCATTCTCCTGCGCTTCCTGCTGACACGGAACCGCAACTGCCGAGACCAACATGGAAAGTGCAAACAATAAATTACGGCGCCTGAGAATAGAGAAAAAAATTACTCGTAGTCTACGCATAATGGGGCTTATGCCCCCTCCCTTGCCCGGAATTCAACACAAAAATCTATGCTGTGTTGAGGTCAGAGTTAAGAAACATATTGATATCTGAAAAGCTTTGGAAAGGCAACAGACTCAAAAGCACTACAACCTTGCTGATGCCGCACAAGAATTGGGGAACACATACGGATATCGATTCAATCGCTTGAGCCCGATTATAAATACTTCGTCGTTTTCTGTAATCTCCCGGCGCTGTGTATAGGACTTACAAAAGTTAACGCGCCAGTTCTTCGCTATGAGTGTTAGACTGCTTGCCGTTCAACGGTAACCGTCCCACTTGCCCTCTATTTCTTTTGAAAAATAACCATGCAGGCAATGCGGCGGCTCGATATCACGCACGGGGAGAACCATGAACTCAAGGCCAGCACGTAAATCAATCCCAACCATTCCCTTCTTCGCTACGCTACTTCTCACCGCTTCTCTTTCCCTCGCACAATCCGTTCCCACCGTTACAGGCAACGCGAAAGTAGACAAGCTGCTCTCGCAGATGACGCTCAAGGAAAAACTCACACTCATCCACGGCACGCAGGAAGACCCGAAGGTCTACCAGGGGCAGGCCGGTTATCTTGCCGGCATTCCGCGTCTCGGTATTCCCGGATTGCGCTTTGCTGACGGACCTCCTGGCGTGCTCACGCGTCACCCATCGCAGGGCGAAACCGCAACCATGGGCGTTGCCGCAACCTTCAGCGCAAAAGATGCCGAACTAAACGGCGTCGTCATCGGCCGCGAAGCGCGCGCCCTTGGAATTGACGTTGCACTGCAGCCTTTCGTCAACATAGACCGCGATCTCGAATTCAGCCGCGCCTATAACACCTTTGGCGAAGACCCTTTCCTCACTTCCGTCATGGGAGTTGGCGAAGTGAAAGGCATCCAGTCGCAGCACGTCATGTCGCAGATTAAGCACTATGTCGGCTACGACTCCGACGGAGCCAGCACCTACATCGATGACCAAGCGCTGCATGAAATCTACGTAGCACCCTTCGACGCTGCATCCAAGGCGGGCGTCTCTTCGCTCATGTGCTCATACAACCGCATCAATGGCGGTTTTGCCTGCGGTAACGAGTCCACGCTGATAAAAATTCTTCGCGACCAGATAGGCTTTCAGGGCTTTGTCACTTCCGACTGGGGCGCTGTTCATGGCGTGAGCTTCATCAACTCTGGCCTCGATATGGAGATGCCCGGCGAGCCTGCCGAAGGCTCCATACTGGCGCTGCCATCGTTCTTTGATCTCAAGCCTGTGCCGCCGCCTCCGCCCTCAAACATCATGGACAATCTTGCAGATATGTTTGGCGGGCATCTTCCAGAAGAGCCTGCTCCCGAGCCCATGAACATTGGCGATTTCGGCTTTAAGGAAAGCCCGAAGAAGATGGCCGATGCGCTCAAGGACGGCACCGTGAATGAAGCGGCCATTACTCGCGCAGCCAGGCGTGTGCTTCTGCAGATTGAAAAATTCGGTTACCTCGATGGACAGCAGAAACATGATGTTACCACGCAGTCGATTGAGGAGAACGCGAAGATTATTGAGAAGACTGGCGAAGATGCGGCAGTCTTGTTGAAGAACGAAAGCCATGCGCTGCCGCTCAAGGCCGCTGACCTTGACTCCGTTGTGTTGATCGGTCCCACCGCGGCACAGATTGATTCCATCGGCATTAACGGCGAGCGGTCGGTCGGTTTGCCAGAGCGCGAAGTTGGTCCGCTTGCGGCGATGCGAAAAATCACGGACAACGGCCACATTCGTATTGCGCTAGATGACGACTTCACCGGAACAACGATCCCTGCAAATCTTCTGAGCCACGATGGTCAGCCCGGTCTCGTGCGCACTACGCTGCGCGGCGGCGGCATGATTGCGCAAAACGACTTCCGCACTGATGCAAAAATCGACTTCACAAAAAACAACGGCAATTCACTTCCGCCTGATTCCACACTCACCTGGAAGGGCACGCTCACGCCACCGCACGCAGGCGAGTATTGGATTTATCTGCAGGCTCTTGGCACCAATGCAGTTCTCTTGGTTGACGGCAAAAAACTGTGCGCAACTGGCGTAGTGCAAGGCGGCGTGCATGGCGACATTCTGCAAGCCAATCAGGACAACGTAGTTCCCACACCTGATGAGCTCGACAACGTGCGCCGCACCATTCAACTCACCGATGGCCCGCACGCTATCGAAATCAAGATCACACCTGATACTTCGCATGCGCCCGTGCAGCTTCGCCTCAACTGGTCCACGCCCGAGGAGCGCAAAGCCGATCACGAAACTGCCATTACCGCAGCAAAGAATGCAAAGACAGCCATCGTCTTTGCATGGACGCGCCTGCAACCTGTCTTCGGCCTGCCCGGTGAGCAGAACAAGCTCATCGAAGAAGTTGCAGCGGTGAATCCGAACACCATTGTTGTGCTCAACACCAGCCAACCCGTCGCCCTGCCGTGGATAGACAAGGTCAAAGCCGTGCTGGAAATGTGGTGGCCCGGTGACGAAGGCGGATGGGCGACTGCCAACCTGCTCCTCGGAAAAGTAAGCCCCGCCGGACGCCTGCCCGTAACTTGGGGCAAGCGGCTTGAGGACTATCCCGCAACCGACCCGCGCTATCCCGAACGTTCCGAAAAGGGCGTAGACAAGAAGACGACCTACAGCGAAGGCGTGAATATAGGCTACCGCTGGTTCGACAAGGAAAACATCGCACCGCTCTTCGCCTTCGGCCACGGCCTGAGCTACACCACGTTTGAATATTCTGACCTGAAAGTAGTGAAAGCCTCAGACGGCCTCGATGTAACCGTAAGCATCAAGAACACCGGCAACATGGACTCGGACGAAGTCCCACAGGTCTACCTCGGCGCACCTGCCAACCCGCCAGCGGGCGCACAGTTCTCTGTCCGCTCACTGGTGGCCTTCGACCGCATCCACTTAGCCGCCGGTGAATCCAAAACCGTAACCCTTCACGTGGCCGAACGCCAACTCCAGTACTGGTCCACCGCAGACACGGCATGGAAGAAACCGACAGGTGCGCGTGAACTCAGCGTAGGCGCATCCTCACGGGATTTGCGTCTGCACGAAACCATCAACTAGAAGGAACCTGAACGCGGGGTACAGACTGAGCAAACGCCTCTGGTCTGTACCCTGCACCCCGCACCCTGTACCCTGTATTCATGCCGCCGATTCTCTACGCCGCCACTACCAACCAGGGCAAACTTCGCGACTTCAACACAGCAGCAGAATCCTTTGGCGTTGAGATTGAACCGCTCACCATTCTCGCCACCATTCCCGCACCGGAGGAAACCGGCGCAACCTTCGCCGAAAACGCTATTCTCAAGGCGGTCTACTACTCCCGCTTTGCGCCGGAGGAAATCGTTCTGGCCGATGACTCCGGCCTCGAAGTAGACGCCCTCAATGGAGCCCCCGGCGTGCGCTCCGCCCGCTTTGCCTCCGATTCCGGCCTCACCGACTCGCCCGATGCACCGCTCGACAACACTGATGTCTGGAACAACATCGTTCTGCTGCAAAAGCTCAACGGCACACTGCCGGAAAAACGCACCGCCCGATACCGCTGCGTCCTTGCCGCAGCACGCAACGGCGAAATCCTCCACACCGCCGACGGCACGGTGGAAGGCACAGTCCTCGAAGCCCCACGCGGAACCGCAGGCTTCGGCTACGACCCTCTTTTTTATCTGGAAGAACTCGGCCAGACCATGGCCGAAATCGACATTCAAACCAAGCTCGGGCTCAGCCATCGCGGCAAAGCACTCAAAGCTCTCCTGGCATCCCTGAACATCCAGCAGGCACAACCCCGCTAGCGGCTGCCTACTCCTTGTCGGTCATGCTGCCGCGCCAGACCGAAATCCAGCTCAGCAACACCGTGGTCACGCACCCGGCCAGGCCCACAAAAAACGTCCACTCCAACACCTTCATCGCAACCAGTCCAATATTCAGCGCCATATCCGTAAAGCCCCTATTCGGCTTCCTTTAAAAGGATAAAGAATCCGTAGGGATTCCGTAAAGGGTGATATTCGTCACAGCCCTGACCACATTGCAAGACTAGGATTCCCCCATGCTTGACGATGATATGCTGGGTTCCCAATAATGCTTGCGTAATTTGCTGTAACTTCCTGTCTTTCAATCCGGTACACAGTCCCAGGCCGTCCGCCTGCTATCTGCAGTACCGACAGTTACCGCCACGTTCACACCAAGCGCATAGGATTCCACTTAAGCAAGGAAGTTCCGTGCATCGAGGCGAGAGCGCCAGCATGATTCCCGGCAGCTCTGGCAGGAAATCTCAGGAGGATGGAATCGGACATGCAGACTTCGCAGGTTCATGGCTCCGTTAAGCGAGTCGTGATCGCCAAAAATCCGATAGCGGCCTTATGGCAGTCCGTAATCGGAAAGAAAATTGTGATGGCGGTAACGGGCATTGTCCTTATTGGATTCGTGCTCGGTCATGTCTTCGGAAACCTGAAGATATTCCTCGGCGCCGAGACCATCAACGCCTATTCCCGCTTCCTCCGCGAAGTTGGCCAGCCGGAGCTTGAATACGGCCAGCTCCTCTGGATTGTCCGCATCGTGCTGCTGGTCTGCGTTGTGCTGCACGTTGTAGCGGCGGCACAGTTGAGCAAGCTCAGCATCTCCGCCCGCCCTGTAGGCTACGGCCAGAAGAAGAATCTCGAAACCACCTACTCTGCCCTGCTCATGCGCTGGGGTGGGATTCTCCTACTGGTCTTCGTCATCTTCCACCTGCTGCACCTTACCGGCGGGCTGGTCGGCTTCCACGAGGGCGAGTTCCAGCATCTGCAGGTCTACCAGAATGTTGTTGCCGCATTCCACAACATCCCGGTTGCGATTTTCTACATTGTTGCGATGGCCGCACTCTGCCTGCATCTCGACCACGGCATCTGGAGCATGCTGCAGACACTGGGCCTCATCACGCGCAAAAACACGAAAGCTCTGCGAGCTCTTTCGCGCGTCCTCGCCGTTCTTGTTTTCCTGGGATTCATTTCGGTTCCCGTATCCGTGCTCGCCGGCTGGATTCAGTAACAACTGGCCTCGCGCAAATCTGACAGCGCAAGGAGAGGATTGAAGCAATGCTCGAAACAAACATTCCATCAGGCCCGATTGAGCAGCGGTGGGAAAAGTGCCGTGCCGAGATGAAGCTGGTGAACCCCGCCAACCGCCGCAAGCACACCATCATCGTCGTGGGCTCCGGCCTGGCAGGCGCTGCCGCGGCAGCCACGCTTGGCCAGCAGGGCTATCGCGTTCTCAACTTCTCGTTCCACGACACACCACGCCGCGCCCACTCCATCGCCGCGCAGGGCGGCATCAACGCCGCCAAGAACTACCGCTATGACGGCGACAGCGTCTTCCGCCTTTTCTATGACACGGTGAAGGGCGGCGACTTCCGCGCCCGCGAATCCAATGTCTACCGCCTTGCCGAAGCCAGCGTGCGCATCATCGACCAGTGCGTCGCACAAGGTGTTCCCTTTGCGCGCGAGTACGGCGGACAGCTCGACACACGCTCTTTCGGCGGCGTGCAGGTGCAGCGCACTTTTTACGCTCGCGGACAAACGGGTCAGCAGTTGCTCATCGGTGCGTATCAGGCGCTTGAAGAGCAGATAGCCGCCGGCACCGTCACCATGCACTATCGCAAGGACATGCTGGACCTGGTTGTTGTCGATGGAAATGCTCGCGGCATCGTCACCCGCGACTTGCGCACCGGAAAGATTGAAACGTTCGTAGCAGATGTAGTGGTTCTTGCCACCGGAGGCTACGGCAACGTCTTCTTCCTATCCACCAACGCCATGGCCTCGAACACCACGGCCATCTGGCGCGCCCACAAGCGCGGAGCCTTCTTCGGCAATCCCTGCTATACGCAGATTCACCCGACGTGCATTCCGCGTTCCAGCGAGCACCAGTCCAAGCTCACGCTCATGTCGGAATCGCTGCGCAATGATGGCCGCGTCTGGGTTCCCAAGAAGGTCGGCGACGCACGCAAGCCCAACGACATTCCCGAAGAAGAGCGCGACTACTATCTTGAGCGCCGCTATCCCAGCTTCGGCAACCTCGTTCCGCGTGATGTGGCCTCCCGCGCTGCCAAGGAAGTCTGCGACGAAGGCCGCGGCGTTGGCCCCAACGGCCAACCCGGCGCACAAGCCGTCTATCTCGACTTCTCAGATGCCATCAAGCGCCTCGGCCTCGCCACCGTCAAGGAGAAGTACGGCAACCTCTTCGACATCTATGAGCGCATCACCGGCGAAGACGCCTACACCACGCCCATGCGCATCTACCCGGCGGTTCACTACACCATGGGTGGCCTCTGGGTGGATTACCACCTGATGGCAACCGTTCCCGGCCTCTTCGTCGGCGGCGAAGCCAACTTCTCTGACCACGGAGCCAACCGCCTCGGCGCCAGCGCGCTTATGCAGGGCCTTGCGGATGGCTACTTCGTTCTCCCGGCCACGGTTCCCAACTACATCGCCTCCACCAAGCTTCGCCCGCTCACCACGGACGCACCAGAGTTCGTGGAAGCCCGCCAGCAGTCTGAACAGATGATTCAAAAGCTGCTCAGCATCGGCGGCAGCCGCACTCCCGACTCCATTCACAAAGAACTCGGCAACATCATGTGGGAGTACTGCGGCATGGCTCGCAACGAAGAGGGGCTTAAGAAGGCTCTTGAACTGATTCCGAAACTCCGTGAAGAGTTCTGGTCCAACCTCAAGCTCGTTGGAACTGGCGAAGAACTGAACCAGTCCCTCGAAAAGGCGTACCGCATTGCTGACTTCCTCGAACTGGGCGAGCTAATGTGCCTCGACGCGCTGCACCGCCGCGAGTCCTGTGGCGGCCACTTCCGCGAAGAGAGCCAGACGCCCGATGGCGAAGCGCAGCGCGATGACGACAACTTCGCCTATGCCGCAGCCTGGGAGTGGGCTGGAGAAAATCAGCAGCAGACCCTGCACAAAGATCCCCTCACCTTTGACTACGTGCATCTGGCACAGAGGAGCTACAAGTAACGATGGATTACACACTGAAAATCTGGCGGCAAAATAACGCCGATGCACGTGGTGAGTTCGTCACCTACCAGGTCAAGGACATTGCGGCGGATATGTCTTTTCTGGAGATGCTGGATGCGCTGAACGAAACTCTGCTCGAAAAGGGCGAGGCTCCCGTGACCTTTGAGCACGATTGCCGCGAAGGCATCTGCGGGTCTTGCGGATTTTTGGTGAACGGCGTAGCCCACGGCGGTCAAAAGGCAACCACTGTCTGCCAGCTAGCCATGCGCCATTTCAAAGACGGCGAGACCATCACGCTCGAACCGTGGCGCGCCAAGTCGTTCCCTGTCATTCGCGACCTGATGGTCGACCGCTCGGCCTTCGACCGCATCATTCAGTCCGGCGGCTTTATCAGCGTGCCGGTAGGCGCTGCTCCTGAGGCATCCACGACGTTGGTTCCCAAGCAGGTCTCCGAAACATCCTTTGACGCGGCGGCTTGCATTGGCTGCGGCGCATGCGTAGCGGCCTGCCCCAATGCCTCCGCCATGCTCTTCACCTCAGCCAAGGCCACTCACCTCAACCTGCTTCCGCAGGGCCAGCCACAGCGCGACTCGCGCACACTGAGCATGGTCACGACGATGGAGATTGAAGGCTTCGGCTCCTGCACCAACCACGGCGAATGCGAAGCCGTCTGCCCGAAAGAAATCCCCATCGAATTCATCGGCAAGCTGAACCGCGATCTTCTTCGCGCTACGCTCTGCCACGGGCAGACCGAGGGCACAATTCGGGTTGATCCCGCTGGCATTCCCACCAGCAAATAGGCAGGTCGGGGCTTTAGCCCCGATAACAAAAGCCAACCATAAATCGGAATACAAAAGGGCGCGGCCAAAGCCGCGCCCTTCGCTTTTCGTCTCTAGTCCTTCGTCACTCGTCCCTAGAAATGCCAGATAACGTCCGCCGCCAGCGTTAACGATTGCGTCTTCGCCCCCAGCGCCCTCATCGTTGCCTCTGCCAACTGCCCTTGCGGAGCATTCGACAGCGCCGACACAGACGAGCCCGGCGCAATATCCAGCCCACGCAATCCATACGGCGAGAAGCTATGCACATAACTCAACTCCGGCCGAAAAGTAACCGTCGAACCAATCCAGAAGTTGAACCCCACCATGTGCTCTTCATAAATCGCAGGCGTCCCCGTGCGTTGCCCCTTGATATCATCCACAATCTCATTGCGAATGTTCAACGAAGCCGAACCATGATGAAAGTCATGCTCGATGTAATTTGTAAGCGCCCACTCCGGCGCAAAGCACCGCGCCGCATGCGTGCCCTCATAGCCCGACGAAGGATTCTCGCAAACCGCACCAAAGTTCAGCGTCGCTCCACCTGGCCTGCCGTTAGTCGTCGTCTCCGGCCACGGCGAAGTCACCGGATTACTCGCAACACCCGTGTTGTACCACCACATATTCGGCACATCGCGCATGTATTGATACCACCCCTCCGTATCCGTATGCCAGTGCGGAGATATCTTGTGATACCACGTTGCGTAATACGCCGTCAGGTTGTTGTACGCGTACTTACTGTCATTGATGGTGTTGTCGCAGACGTTCACTGCATCGCCACCCTCATGCCAGCTATAAATCACGCAGGCATTGCCAGTGACCTTTGCATCAGAAGTCCACGGCATCACATCGCACCCGCCGCTCACTCCTCCCTGCACCGTCCAGTGATTGTTCACCTTCACCGTCAGGTTCGCGCCCGTCTGCGTATAGCAGTCATACGTGTACAAAATCGAATGCGAGTAGCTGTAGTTGTTCGGCGCAAGCTGAGCCTCAATATCCGGCAGCGAAATATATCGCCCTATGCGCAAATCTGCGCCCTGCCCCATCTTCGGAAAGTAGAGGTCCACATACACCATCACCGGGTCAAAGCCATACTGCGAGTTCTTCAGCAGTAATTGCTGGCTCAGCATTCCCTTCGCCGTCGTAAAACGATAGTCCTGCCCATAGAGCCCCGATAAGCGAAACCCATAATCAAAATGATCGCGCTGCACGGTATCCGCCAGCCGCTCATAGTAAACAGCCAACTGGTCCAGCACTACCGTATTCGGATATTCGTCATACGCGGAAGGCAGATTCGCCGGAATCCCCTTGCCCGCATTGCCGCGATTGTTCGTCGAGCCATTCGCGCCAACGGAAATCCACCCATACCATTTCGCCCGGCTCAGCTTTGTAGCATCGCCGCCATCAATCGCCGTTTGCAACGGATACGTCTGCGTATCCGGCGCGCCAATCATCTGCGTGCCTCCAACCGGCCAGTCTGCTGAAGGGAACGGCGGTGAAGAAATCGGTGCAGCAGTCCCGCGTCTTTTCGGAGCATTCATATCCGCAGCCGTAGCCGCTGTCCAGTCCGCAACATAAGCCTTACCCCATCGCGTAAAGAAGCCGGCCTTATGCGCCGGCTGCGCGTCCGTCACATCCGTTGAATCCGTGGATGAAGAATCCGCATTCTCCTGCGCCCAACCCGGCGCTGCCAGAACAAGAATCAAGCCGAAAAACCAAACAGCATTCCCAACAAAAGAAGTTTTCTGCGAATAAAACCCTTGCGCGTTCAAAGAACACACTCTCACTTTCCGGACCGGCATCTGCCAGCCCAAAAGAGTATGCCGTCAGAACAATAAGCTTCGAGTAAGCCAACCCGAAGCACCGCATAAAACGATTACAAGGAATTTGAAAGTGCGGGTTTATAGATTCTTTAGCACAGATAAAGGAATGCGCTGCAATCCATAAAGGGATTGCAGCGCATGGAACAACAAACAAAATCGACTCAGTTTAGAACCGTGCAATCCAATCCAGCAGCACGGCCGGGAAGCATCCGAAGACAAGCACCGCGGCCGCAACCGCCAGCAATACAAGCATCGTCACAGGATGTACGCGAATCTGCGTCTCATCCACCACAGGCATTACATAAGCCCTCTTCAACACCTGCAGATAGTAGTAAAATGAAACCGCCGACATCGCCAGCGCTAGCGCTACCAGCGCAAACGCCCAGGCTCCGCCATATGCAGCGCCCAGCACCGCGGTAAACAAATTGAACTTAGCCCAGAAGCCCACCAGCGGCGGAATCCCTGCTAGCGAGAGAAACAGCACCAGCAATACGCCCGCCAGCAACGGATTTCGCTTATGCAATCCAAGAAACGCATCCAACTTATCGCTGCCCGCCGCGCGCTCCACCACGCCGACCACGCCAAAAGCTCCAATCGTCGTTAGTCCATAGGTAAGCACGTAGTAAAGTATTGCCTGCGCACTGCGCGACCCCCATGAGAAGAACGCAAGACCAACTAGGATGTAGCCAGCATGCGCAACCGCAGAGTAAGCCAGCAACCTCCGCACGCTTGTCTGTCTCAGCGCGGCCAGGTTTCCGACCACCATCGATAACGCTGCCAGCATCTCCAGAATCCGCACCCACGGCCCAAAGAAGCCTACCGGAGTTGGCACAGGGCCATTGGTACTTGTGATCGTCTCTCCCAGCCGCACCGCGAGATGCCCCGCACCCATCTGCAAACCGCTCGTCGGATTCAAAGCCGCTGCACTGATGCCAATGAACAACGCGAAGCTGGCCACCTTCGATACAGAAGCAATGAACGACGCAGCCGGAGCAGGCGCGCCCTCATAAGTATCCGCAGCCCACAGGTGAAACGGCGCCGCCGCCACCTTGAATCCAAGCCCCACGGCAACAAGCACCAGAGCTACAGCCCATAAAGGCCACGCGCTCATTCTGTCTACGCGATAAGCCGCCAACACAACATGGTAAAGATTCGTAGAGCCCGAAAGCCCATACAGATAGCTGAACCCGAACAACAAAAACGCCGCCGACATGCCGCCGAACAAGTAGTATTTCAGCGCCGCTTCAGCGCTCTTCGCGGAAGTCTTCCCAAACGCAGTCAGCACATACAGCGAAATACTCAGCAGTTCCAGCCCCGCAAAGATAACCAGCAAATCCCGCGCCGCGGAAATAATCAGTCCACCCGAAGCGGCCATCAACACCACGGCAACATACTCGCCGGGATGTCGCGTAAACTCCGAGTCAACCAGCAGGAGCAGCGTGAGCGCCGTCAGCACAAGCACGCCAATCTGCGCAGCCGCCACCGTTCCGCCGCCAACCAGCAAGAGGTTGCCGTTGAAGCGCAGGCTTGTTGCACCCGCGCCGTATACCGCCCATATCGACACCGCGCTGCCGAGAACGCCCAACACAGCAGCCGCTGCCGCGCGCGCCTGCAATGCGGCCTTGCGCAAAAATGCCAAGTCAACCAGCAGCACCAGGAGCGCCGCAATTTCAAGAACAGTTTCAGGAAGCGTTACGTGGAAGAGGTCGCTATAATTCATTGCGCACCTCCCGCCAACAACGCCTTCACCGCCGGTTCAATCGTGTCCAGCAACACCCTCGGCCACAAACCAACCAGCAAGCTAGCCGCTCCCAACAATACAAAGCCCGTCACCTCAGGCCACGTCAACGCAGCCAGCTCGTGCCCATGCTCATGCAGATGCGGAGTTGGAGGAGCATCGCTGAAGAACGCCTTCTGCAGCGCCCTCCACGTATAAGCCACACCAACCACAATGCCCACACCAGCCGCCGCAGTCCACCACGGATTCGCGGTCCACGAACCAATCAGCACCTGCAACTCCGCAACAAATCCCGAGAACCCCGGCAGCCCCATCGAAGCCATTCCCGCAACCGCAAATCCCCACGCGGCAAACGGCAGCCTCTTCGACAAGTGCATCGTTTCCAGCTCCGCCAGTTGCCGCGTATGCGTACGCTCATACATGATGCGCCCCACGATGCCGAACAACAGCCCCGCCAGCACACCATGCGAGAACATCTGCAGCACCGCGCCGGTAATGCCAATCTGGCTCAGCGTCATTAAGCCCAGCAGCACAAACCCCATGTGGCTCACGCTGGAGTAGCCGATGACAAACTTGAAATCAGTCTGCACCAGCGCCACCAGCGCGCCATACACAATGCCAATCACCGCCAGCACCGCAAACACATCGCGCCACGAGCCGAGCCCAAGGAAGCTGAATCCCCACGGGTCCATGCCATGCGGAAAGAGCGTCATCGCAACGCGCAGGCAGCCATACGCACCCAGCTTCATGACCACGCCGGCCAGCAGCATGGAAGCCGCAGTCGGCGCAGCCACATGGCCCGTCGGAGCCCATGTGTGAAACGGCCACATGCCCGCCAGGATCCCGAAGCCCACAAACGTCAGCGGAAACGCCCACATCTGAAAACTCACCGGCAGCCCCGCATGCGCCAACTCCACCAGCCCCGTTGAATGGCTCCCCGAAGACGCATACGCCGCAATCAATGTAACCAGCACCATCGCCGAGCCGACAAACGAGTAGAGCGCCAGCTTCATCGCCGCATACTCTTTGCGCGTAGAACCCCATATCGCAATCAAAAAGTATTTCGGAACAATCGCAATCTCATAGAACACAAACAGCAGGAACAAATCAAAGCTGAGAAACACTCCATATACGCCGCCAATCAGCGCCAGGAAAAACGCAAAGAACTCATTCGTGCGCAGCTCGATATTCCAACTGAACAACACGCCTGCAACCGCAGCAAGCCCCGTCAGCAGCACCAGCACGCGGCTGATGCCATCGGCGGCCAGCGAGTAATGAATCCCCATCGCCGCAACCCACGGCACATCGGTAATCATCACGCGTCCTTGCCCCGCCGCGCCCACAAAACCTGCAACCGCAATGCCGAACCCAACCACTGCCACCAGCAGAGCAAAACCGCGCGCAAGCGCAGGTCGGTCCTTGGGCAGCAACGCCTCAATCAGCGCGCCGGCAAACGAGAGATAAATAGTCCAGCTTAGACTTTGGGCAAGCATCGCTTCTTAAAATCTCCAATGCGCCAGCAGGTTCACGACCGTTGGATTCACGCTATCCACAATCAACTGCGGCAGCAAACCAATCAACAGCATCAATGCAATCACCGGAGCCAGCGCCAGCCACTCGCCCCAGTGCAAATCCTGAAAGCCAGCCCACTTCTCCGGCACCGGTCCAGCAAACACTTTCTGAATCACCGTCAGAATCACAATCGCGGTAACCAGAAGTCCCAACACCGACACCGTGGCTGCAACCCACGCCAGCGGAAACACTCCGCGGAAGATGAGAAACTCGCCGACAAATCCATTCAGCCCCGGCAATCCCAGCGACGAGAAGAGCGCAAAGCCCATCAGCCCCGCAAAAATCGGCGCAGGCTTGCGCAATCCACCAAAATCGTCAATGCCACGAATTCCATTGCTACGCTCCTGCAACAGCGCAATAAACCAAAACAGCGCAGCCGCGGTAATGCCGTGATTGAACATCTGCAGAATCACGCCATTCAACGCAGCCGCCTGGCTTGTCTGCATCGCAGCGCTCGTAGCCGGAACAGCCAGCGCAAAAATCGCCAGCAAACAATAGCCAAGGTGATTGACCGACGAGTAAGCAAAGACGCGCTTCAAATCCTTCTGCGCCGCCGCAGCCCATGCGCCCATCACAACGGTCACCACCGCAAGCACCAGCAGCGGCGTACGTATCTGCGCAATTTGCACGCCGAACAACGGCAGCGCAATCCGCAGCACACCATACACACCCATCTTCGACATCGTGCCCGTCAGCAGCATCGTCACCGGCGAAGGCGCTTCGCTATACGCAGCAGGCAGCCACGTATGGAACGGCATCAACGGCACTTTGACGGCAAAGCCAGCCAGCACGCCAATCGCCAGCCACAACATCACCGGCCCAAGATGCGCAGTTACCAGCGGCTCCAACTCACCCGTAGAAGCAAGCAGAGTCAGATGCTGAAAATCCATGCTGCCCGTTGCCAGAAATACACCCAGCATTGACAACAACAGCGGCACCGAACCTGCCATCGTATACACAAAGAACTGCGTCGCCGCCGGTCCGCGCTTTGCCCCGCCCCACAGCTTGATGAGGAAGAACGCCGGAATCAAACTCAGCTCCCAGAACAAAAACCAGTGGAAGAAGTTCTGCGCGGTGAAGCAACCAAACAGCCCCGCCTCCAGCAGCAGCACCAGCGCAAAGAAAAGATTCGGCTGCCGGTGCACGTGATGCGCCGCATCCATCGCCATCAGCGCAACAATCGCACTCAGCACCAGCATCAGCGCGCTTAAGCCGTCCGCGCCCAGATTGTACTCAATCCCCAGCGACGGAGCCCACGGCAAGCGCTCCACAAAACCGATGCTGCCATCACTCGGCAGATGCGCCCACACCACCAGCGCAACAGCCAACGCTACAGCGCCCACAATCATCGCAACAAATCGCGCATTCTTGCCAGAGATAAGCGCAATCAAAGCACCAGCAACCGGCAGCGCGGTCAACACACTCAACATTGGAAATCCGTTCGTCATTCCGGTCATGGGCGGCTGCTCCAGATCAGAACCACGACCAGCAACACCACGGCAACAGCCAGCAGTCTCAGGTACGTCTGCACCCGCCCTGTCTGCACGCGTGCCACCAGTCCGCCCCCCGAGTAAAGTCCCTCGCTGCCTTTATCAAAAGCGCCATTCACCGCCGTGTTGTCAAAGAAGCGGCTGAAGCGTGACAGCAACTTGAAGGAGCCAATCACCTCTGCCACAATTCCGCCCCATATATAACGGTCAATCCAGTCCGCAACCTTTGCCCACCACTTGTAGAAGGCGATAAAGGTCACGCCATACAACTCATCCACATACAGCCGATTGCTCAGCGCTGTCCACACCGGAGGCACAGCCTTCTCCAGCACATCGCGCTCTTCCGGCGCAGGCGACTTCGAGCCATACAGCATCCATCCCAGCCCAATGCCCACCAGCACAATCACTGTCGAAGTAAGCAGCAGCACCAGGAACTCCGGCTCACCAAACTTGCCGAACTCCACCGCAGCCGCATGCCCCTCAAGAAAGCTTCGGAACCATGGCCATGCCGGTGTTCCAATCACACCCAGTGCAATGGCAAAGAAGGCCAGAATCGCCAGCGGTGTTGTCATCGCCTTTGGGCTTTCATGCGCGTGACCATGTCCGCGCCACTTGCCGAAGAAGACATAGCTAACCTGCCGCGTCATATAAAACGCCGTCAGTACCGCGCCGAAAACAAGTAACCAGTAAGGCCCCTTGCTGAAGTGCGCATCCTTCGCTGCCTCCAGAATCCCGTCTTTGCTCCAGAAACCCGAGAAGACCAGCGGAAATCCGCTCAGCGCCAGCATGCCAATCGCATACGTCGCAAACGTAACGGGCATCTCTTTACGAAGCCCGCCCATCCTGCGAACATCCTGCTCCTCATGCACGCCATGAATCACTGAGCCCGCGCCCATGAACAGCAGCGCCTTGAAGAAGGCGTGAGTAATCAGGTGGAACATGCCGACAGCCACGCCACCCAGCCCAAGTCCCGCCATCATGTAGCCAAGCTGCGAAACCGTCGAGTAAGCAAGAATGCGTTTGATATCGTTCTGCGCCACCGCAATCAGCGCCGCAAAGACCGCCGTAGCCGCGCCAACCCACGTCACTACGCTCAGCGAAGTTCCCTGCCCTGCCTGCATCAGCGGATACACACGAGCGATGAGATAAACGCCAGCAGCCACCATCGTCGCCGCGTGAATCAACGCAGAAACAGGAGTGGGACCTTCCATCGCATCCGGCAGCCAAACATGCAATGGCAACTGGCCGCTCTTGCCCGCGGCGCCCGCAAACAGCAGCAAACCAATCGCAGCAGCCGCGCTCAATCCAAGCGCCGCATGAGCACTCACCAACCCGCTCAGCGCGCCTGGCTCCATCGAACCCGCGCCGTTGTTATAGAACAGCAACGTTCCCGTCTGTGCAAACAGCCACACAATCCCAAGCAGGAAGAAGATGTCGCCCACGCGTGTCGTAACAAACGCCTTCTTCGCCGCCGCAGCCGCAGAGGGCTTGTGATACCAGAAGCCAATCAGCAGATACGAAGTCAGGCCAACAAGCTCCCAGCACATGAACAACAGCAGCAGACTGTTCGCAATCACCACGCCCAGCATTGCACCGGCAAACAATGAGAGGAAGCAGAAGAACCGCGTGAAGTTCTCGTCATGCGCCATGTATCCAGTCGAATAGATAAAGATGAGCAACCCGACAAAGGTCACCATCACCAGCATCACGGCAGAGAGCGGATCAAGCACCCATCCAAGATCGATGGTTCCACTCCCAAACTGTACCCATGTAAAGTTCACCGTCTCGCGAACCGCATGGCCACTCGACCAACCTGAAACCACATGCGCAAACGCGGCCAGCGCAATCAGCAGCGAAACACCCAGCGACCCAATCGCCAACGAAGCGGAAAGCCTTTTCATTGGCTGCTTCAACAGCGCAATCACACCCGCCGCAACCATCGGCACAGCCGGAATCAGCCAAAGAATATGCGCAACACCAGACGCAGCAACCTGCGGAGTGAAGGCCGTCAATTCCTGAATCATCCCTTCACCCTTTCATCCGGTTGATCTCATCGAGATCCGTTGTCTTCAAATGCCGGTAAATCGAAATCACCAGGCCAAGTCCCACAGCAGCCTCCGCCGCCGCAATCGCAATAGAGAAGATGGCAAACATGAAGCCGGTCAGCACCTCAGGATGCGGCCCATATCTCCAGAAAGCAATCAGGTTTAGATTCGCCGCATTCAACATCAGCTCAATGCCAATCAAGACAAGAATTGCGTTGCGCCGCGTCAACGCGCCCGCAAGCCCAATCGCAAACACTAGCGCGGCCACCAGCAAATATCCAGCAAGCGGATTCACTTTGCGGCCTCCTTCTTTTCCTGCATCGCCACAATCACCGCGCCAATCATCGACGCCGTCAGCAACACAGCCACAATCTCCAGCGGCAGCACATACCGCCCCATCAGCGCATTGCCAACCTGCACAACAGAAGCCTGAGGCACTGCCTGCTCATTCGGCAAAGCAGACTGGCTCTGCAACACTGCCCATGCCAGCACCGCAAACACCGCGGCAGCTATCGCAAGTCCCGCCAGCCACGTCTTGCTGAAGACGCGTGTCGCGGGTGTCTCCGAACTTCGTGTCAGCAGAATCGCAAACACAACAAGAATCGCCACCGCGCCAACGTACACCAGAATCTGCGCGAAACCCGCAAACTGCGCATCCAGTTGCAAGAACAGCAGCGCCAATCCGATAAACGCACCTGTCAACGCCAGCGCGCAATGCACCACGTTGCGAAGCAGCACCGCAGCAAGCCCACCGGCCACCGTCAACGCCGCAAGGATCGCAAACAGAATCAAGCTGCCAGGGTTACTCAGCATAGCGATAACTCCTTGGCCCAAACTGCTCGCGCTTCATGCCCACGCGCCCGCCAACCACATACGCAACCAGCAAAATCGCCGAGCAGACAACCCAACGCAGCAGGCCCTCTCCCATAAACCGCCACAAGCCAGCCACAATCAAATCCAGCAGCGTCATGGGCAGCACAAACTTCCATGCAAAGTTCATCAACTGGTCCTGCCTCAGCCGTGGCAGCGTTCCGCGCATCCAGATGAACACGCACATTGCCGTCATAATCTTCGCGACAAACCAGAACCACGAAGGCACAACGTTCAGCACTTCCAGCGGCGCAGACCATCCGCCGAGAAATAGCGTCGCGCCAAGCCCGGAGATGGAAAGCATCGCCACATACTCGCCGAGGAAGAACTCCGCAAACTTGAAGCCCGAGTATTCCGTAAAGTAGCCCGCGATAATCTCCGACTCGCCTTCCGGCAAATCAAACGGCGAGCGATTTGTCTCCGCCGTAGCCGCAATCGCAAACATCACAAAGGCCACGAAACCCATCGGCGTAAACACAAACCAGTGCGGCAGCCCCCATGAATACTGGTTCTGCACCTCAACAATTTTGTCGAGCGAGAGCGAGCCCGTCATCATCACCACAATCACGCTCGTCATCAGCAACGGAATCTCGTAGCTGATCATCTGCGCAATCGCGCGCATCGCGCCCAGCATCGAGTACTTGTTACGGCTGGACCACCCCGCCATGAAGACCGACAACTCCGCCGATGCACCCATCGCAAAGTAGAACAGCAACCCCGCATCCATCGGCACAAACGTCATGTTGCGCCCTATCGGCAACACTGCATAGCCCATGAAGACAACAATCACCAGCACAATCGGCGCAAGAAAATGCACCACATGGTCCGCGTTATAAGGAACCACATCTTCCTTAATCAGCGCCTTGATGCCGTCCGCCGCAGGCTGCAAAATCCCAAACGGTCCCACGCGATTCGGACCATAGCGATTCTGCATACGCCCCAGCCCCTTGCGCTCCATCAGCACCGCAATCGCAAACAGCGTAGCGAAGACCACAAGGATGGCCGCAACACTCAACACCGCACCCACAAGAGGCTGCAACCACATCGGCACAAGCCCAACAATCCAATGCTTGAGCAGCACAAAAACCTGGTCCAGATTTTCTGCAAAGGAGTTCGTCATTACGCCCCAGTTCCCTCCTCTGCCTTTGGCGCTTCCGGCTTCGGCGCTTCTGCTGCCGCCTTGGCAGCCGCTTCCGCAGCAGCCTTCGCCGCGGCCGCAGCGCGAGCCTTCTCCTCAACCTTGGCCTTCTCCTCCGCCAGCCGCCCATCTACCTCCGCAGCTTCCGTCGGATGAATCGTGTGGTAGTACTCATTCGATTTCGCCAACGCCTTGCGGTCATGCAGCAAGCCGCCAAAGCGGTCATCGGTCGCCAGCTCAAACTCCGTATCCATCTTGATTGCGTCGAACGGGCAAACCTCCACGCATATCTGGCAGCTCATGCAGACCGACACATCGATATCAAATTTCGCCGGATAAATCTGCAGCTTGCCCACATAATCCGGCTTCTTTTCCTTGCTCTTCTCGATGTAAATGCACTTCGGCGGGCATTCCTTCTCGCAAATCTGGCAGGCCACGCAGCGCAGCCCCGCTTCCCATTCCGGCCCGTCATACACCAGGAAAGGAAACACCCGCGAAGCCTCAATCGCCGGCGCGCGCTCTTCCGGATACTGCACCGTCGTCAGCCGTTCTTTCGAGACAAAGCTTCCAGCAAAATTCTTCGCCGTCTCCGCCAGCCCCTTCAGAATTCCCTCACCCAGCATGCAAAACTCCTCAGTCTCTACCTGTCCACTTCGCCGAGCACAATATCAATCGAGCCAAGAATCAACACCACATCCGCAATATTGTGCCCAAGGCACATATCCTCAAGCACCGTCAGGTTCACAAAGCTCGGCGGCCTTACGCGATACCGGTAAGGATTCGGCCCGCCATCGCTAATCAGATAGAAGCCAAGCTCACCCTTCGGCGCCTCAATGCGCCCATACGCCTCGCCTGCCTTCGGCCTGAAGTTGCGAATCTTCGCCTTCGGGTCCATCGCCGGGCCACCGGGAATATCCTTCAACGCCTGCTCAAGAATCTCCATCGACTGCCTCAGCTCCAGCAAGCGAATCATGAAGCGGTCATACACATCGCCATGCTCACCCAGCGGAACCTTGAAGTTGAAACGGTCATAAATGCCGTAGTGGTCCACCTTGCGAATGTCGTAATCAATGCCTGAAGCCCGCAGCACCGGCCCCGTAGCGCCCGCATTCCGTGCCAACTCCTTCGGCAGCACGCCAACGCCCTGCGTACGCGCCATCAGAATCTCGTTGCCCGTCAGCAACTGCTCAAACTCATCCACGAACTGCGGAAGCTCCGCAACAACTTGCCGCACACGATCAAGCCACGCAGCCGTCGGGTCCACACGCACGCCACCAAAGCGGAAGTAGTTGCACATCATGCGCGAGCCCGTCAGAGACTCAAACAAATCCAGAATGTTTTCGCGAGCCTTAAAGGCATACATCAGCGGCGTACCGCTGCAGCCCATGTCCTGCGCCAGAAAGCCAACAGACAGCGCATGATTCTGCACCCGCGTCAGCTCGCCCACAATCACGCGCACATACTCGGCGCGCTCCGGAACCTCCTGCCCTGCCAGTTTCTCCACGGCAATCGCATAAGCCCAGTTGTTCGTCATCGAGCAGATGTAATCGAGCCGGTCCGTATACGGCATCGAAGCAAGATAGCTGTGATGCTCGCCAAGCTTTTCATGATTGCGATGCAGATAACCAAACACCGGCTTCAGCTTCACAATCTTCTCGCCGTCCAGCGCCACATCCATGCGAAAGACGCCGTGCGTCGAAGGGTGATGCGGCCCCATCGACACTTCCAGCAGATCGCCATCCGCCTCAATCACCGGAGGCCTGTTCCATGATTCGAGTTCCAGCTCGCTCATTGCGTGGCCTCCATTGATGCTGCAGCCTGATGCTCCTGCGCCCGCTTCAACACCTCATCATGCGGCGTGGGTTCATACTCAAAATCATCCGGCTCCACATAGTCCTTCCGCATCGGATAATCCTTGAACTCATCCCACATCAAAATCCGCCGCAAATCCGGATGCCCTTCAAACACCACGCCGTACAGATCAAAGACCTCGCGCTCCTGAAAATCCGCCGCACGCCACACCGGGGTAAACGAAGGCAGCGTCACATTGTCGGAACGATTCCCCGTCCGCATCCGCACTACCAGCGGCCCGTGCTTCTTCTCCATCGAAAACAAGTGATAGACCACTTCAAGATAGCCAGGCTCCACGCGCTTGCGAGTCTCTTCGACGGTTTCCTCAACCGTCTGTTCCACACCATCCACGGTCTTGGTCACCTGCTTCGTGACCTTCACCTTTTCAGCAATCTCTCTATCCGGCCAATCCACGCCGGTCACATTGGAAAGAAAGTCCAGCTTCAGCTCCGCGTCATCGCGCAGAAACTTCGCCACCGCAAACGCCTGAGCAGAATTCAGCAAAAGCGAGTGCTGCGCCGCAGGCCCGGGGTTCTGCACAACCTCCACGCCCGCACCCGGCACCGCCGCCTCAATCGCCGCCTCAATTTCTTCGACAGTCTTCAAACCAGCTCCTAGTCCCTATGTCCCTGCGTCCCTAGTCCCTGTCGTTACCGAATCACCACCGGCACAGTCCAAACATTCTTATTAGCAGTCGGCTCGATATCATGCTCTTCCAGCTCCGGCACCGGAAACTCGCCCGTCTGCTCCGCATCCAGATACCGTGGCCGCCCTTCGCCCGTCAGATGTTGCGCATCAATCTTCTTCTGCAGCGTCATGAACGCTTCCAGCAGCGCCTCCGGCCTCGGCGGACACCCTGGAATATGCACATCGACCGGAATATAGCGATCAATCCCCTTCAGCACGTTGTAGCCCTGCTTAAACGGCCCGCCGGAAATCGCGCAAGCGCCCATCGCAATCACATACTTCGGCTCGCCCATCTGGTTGTAGAGCCGCACCACCTGCGGAGCCATCTTCTTCGTCACGGTGCCCGAGATAATCATCAGGTCCGCCTGACGCGGCGACGGACGAAAGACCTCCGCGCCGAACCGCGCAATGTCATACCGCGCCATCGTCGTCGCAATCATCTCAATCGCGCAGCAAGCCAGCCCAAAGTTCATCGGCCACACGGAGTTCTTCCGGCCCCAGTTGTAAAGCTCCTGCATGGTCGTCACAAAGACGCCCTGCTTGCCCAATTCCATCTTCAGATTTTGCTCAACTGCCATAGCTTCGCTCCGCGGAAACAGCTATTAGCCTTTAGCTCTTAGCTGTTAGCTCATCTTGCGTACTCGCAGGCCACTATCAAAACCAGCCTGACCGTCACTCCCAACATTTCGCGTTCCAGACTCAGCTTGCACCGCCACCAACGGGCTAAAAGCTAAGAGCTAACAGCTAAAAGCCGCCTTTAAGCCCATGTCAGCACGCCCTTCGCCCAGGCCCAAACCAGTCCTTCCACCAGCAACAGCACAAACACCAGCATCGCCACGCAAGCGCTCGCACCCAGCCCGGTAAAGGCAACCGCAAACGGCAGCAGGAAAACCGCTTCCACATCAAAGATCAGAAAGATGATGGCGTACAGATAATAGGAGGAGCGAAACTGCACCCAGGCGTCGCCCTGCGATTCCAGCCCGCACTCATACGTAGCGTTCTTAATTTTGTTCGGCTTAGCCGGTGCAAACACCCGCGCCCAAAGCCATGCCAGACCCAGCGGAGCAAGCCCGAAACCGAGCGCCGCAAAGAACAAAATCGCCAATGAAAAGTAAGGACTCGAAAGCATCATGAAAATGTCCGGATTTCCTTCTGTAACAAGCTACCAGTTTGCAGGTAAACATGGCCAAACCTCTGTGCCCAAAATCACACGCTTACCCCCCAATAAGCCCCATTCATCCCACTCTGTGAACTGTTCGCTGTAAACACTCCTTTGCTCCGCCCATTCCACGCACCCATAAGAAGGCAACCAGTCCCTCAATCTTTCGGTGGATGACACCCCATCCCTCTGCCCTGCTACCGTTTTCCACGAGTTCCGGTAGACAACCATTCGCATTCCCCATAAGCCGGAGCCAATGCTTTCGGGAGACCGCCGTCCAAATGCCCAAGACTGCTCTGCGTCGCACGTTAGTCACCGCCGCTGCTGCTTTTTTCTGTATCACCGCAGTCTGGACCGTCCGCGCCGCATCCGATGGCCCCAAATCTTCCCCGGACACACCTGCAACTTCCGATACCTCCAACAAAGCCGGCGCAGCCTACACCTCCGCCATCAAGATCACCGGCCCCACCACGCCCTTTCATGATTCCGTAGCCAGCCGTTACAACTACTTCCTCGGCAAGCAGTCGCCCTTCCTGCCCTCCAACGCCATGAGCGCCAACGGCCAGTTCCTCAGCCCCAAGGTCTTCTATACCGCCGAGTACTGCGGCCACTGCCACAAGGAGTCCTACCACCAGTGGCGTCAGTCCGTGCACGCCAACAGCTTCCGCGCCCCCTGGTACCTCAAAAACGTCAACTCCCTTATCGACGAAAAAGGCGTCCAGTTCTCCCGCCACTGCGAAGGCTGCCACAACCCCGTTGCCTTGCTCTCCGGCGACCTGTCGCAAGGCATGCCCAAGAAACGCCCCTTTGAGCAGGAAGGCATAACCTGCTCCACATGCCATTCGATTCAATCCACAGACGCAACCGGTACCGGCAGTTACGTCATGGGCATCCCCGCTGTCATGGTCGATGAAAGCGGCCAGCCCATCTACCGCCCTGTCACCGATGCGGAAATCCTCGCGCACCTCGACCGCCACTCCAAGGCTGTCATGAAGCCGCTCTACAAAACCGCCGAGTTCTGCGCCGCCTGCCACAAGGCCGCCATCCCCGCCTCGCTCGACGACTACAAATGGCTCCGCGCCATCTCCTTATATGACGAGTGGCAGGCCGCCAGCTTCACCAGGCAGTCGCCGCTGCCCTTCTATCGCAAGGACTTCGTCTCCACCTGCCAGACCTGCCACATGAACAAGGAAGCCCTCCCCGCAAGCTCTGACGACCCCGGCGCCAAGGACGGCAAGCTGGCCTCGCACCGCTGGCCCGGAGCCAACACCCTCATCCCCACGTACTACAAATATGACGAGCAGCTAGCCAAGGTCACCGACTTCCTCAAGAACAGCTACGACGGCAAGGGCGTCTTCAACGTAGACATCTTCGCGTTAGAAAAAGAGAACGCGAATGATGCCCTCATAGCCCCGCTCGGCCTCACGCACTTCTCCGTTGCTCCCGGCGATACCCTCATCGCCAACGTCGTCGTCCAGAACAAAGGCATTGGCCACTCGCACGTCCCCGAGCAGCGCGACTTCTACGAGTCCTGGGTCAACTTCACCGTCAAGGACGCATCCGGCAAAACCATCGCCGAAAGCGGCTTCATCGAGCCCACCGGAGACCTCGACCCCTCCGCACACTCCTTCACCAACCGCCTCATCAACATCAAAGGAGAACTCAACGGCCTGCACGAAATCTGGCACAACCGCGTGCTCGCCTACAACAACACCATCCAGTCAGGCCGCTCGCAGCTTGTGCGTTACCGCTTCCGCCTGCCGAAGGACGCAAAGGGCCAGTTCACCATCACCGCCACCGTCCAATACCGCCGCTTCAATCAGCACTTCATTGACTACGCAATGGACAAGAAACACTACCCGCAGCCCATCGTAGACATGGCCACCGAGTCGCGCACCCTCAACATCGGTGATAACCAGCCATCCAAGCCCATGCAAGGAGAAAATCCCGAGTGGATGCGCTGGAACAACTACGGCATCACCCTGCTCGACGCGCAGCAATACGCTGACTCCGTCCGTGCCTTTGAGCGAGTCGCAGCCCTGCGCCCCGACTACGCCGACGCCTTCACCAACATGGCCATCGTAGAAATCTCCTGGGAGCGCTACAACGACGCCAAGGCCCACCTCGCCAAAGCTCTCACGTTTCTCCCCGGCGACCCGCGCGCTCTCTACTACCGTGCTCTTGTAGAACGCAACGCCGGCGACACAGCCAGCGCCATCACTGACCTCGAAGCCATGCTCGCAAAGTATCCCCGCAGCCGCGACGGCCTTCGCGAACTAGGCTTCAGCTACTACCAGCAGCACGACTACTCTAAGGCCCGCGACGCCTACGAGCAATTGCAAGCCGTAGACCCCGACGACCTGGCCGCGCACTACCAGCTAGCCATTCTCTACCGCCGCCTCGGCGACAAGCAGCGCGCCGCCATTGAGTCCGCCAAATTCGCCGACCAGAAAGATGACCCCACCGCCTCCACCTACGCGCTTGAGTTCCTCGGCAAACACCCGGAAGTAGCTGCTGAAAGCGTAGTCTGGCACGCGCACGACCTAACCGGCGACCCAGTAAAACGCCCCACCAAAATCGAATACACCTACATCCCCGGCGGAGGCGGCATGTAACTCGCGCCGCTCCCCGTTCCATCAAAAGGTCGAGCCAGCCTTCCCGCTGCACATGAGAAAATAGCCCCGTGAAATTTCCCAGCAGATTCCCTGTCCTTCTAGCCCTAATCACCATCAGCGCAGCACAAGCAGCCCAAGCCTCCGACACCAAGCAAGCCGAGCAGGCCGGAGCCGTCCTCTACCGCGACAAGGGCTGCAGCTTCTGCCACGGAGCCAATTTAGAAGGCACAAGAAAAGCCCCCGCCCTCGCGGAAATTCGCAAGCAAAAGCCCTGGACCAACGAAAAAATCTCTGACCAGATTCTCGACGGCGGCCAGAAGATGCCGCCCTTCCGCGAATCCCTCTCCGACGAAGAAATCCAGCAGCTAATCGCCTACCTCCGCGCCAAAAACCGCCCCACTCCGCCTCCTGCCCCCACACCAGCCGCTCCTGCAACACCGCCGCAATAAAACCATGCGAGAATAGCCGCGTGAAAATCCAAATCCTTCCCGCGCTCCTTCTCGCCCTGGCCGCAACAGGCTCAGTCCGCGCCGCCCAACCCAATCAAGCCGAAGCAGGAGCAGCCATCTACAACGACAACTGCGCCAAGTGCCACGGTGCAAATCTCGAAGGCGGCAAGAAAGCCCCTGCTCTCGCCGAAATCGGAAAAAAGAAACACTGGACCGACGAGCACCTAACCTACCGCATCCAAAACGGCGCAGGCAGCAAGATGCCAGCCTTCCGCGACTCCCTATCTGTCGAACAAATCCAGCAGCTAATCGCCGACCTCCGCGCAGAAAACCGCCCATCAGCACCACAGCAATAAGGGGCTCAACAACGCCCAACAAAAAGCCGCGAATCGAATCGATTCGCGGCTTCGCTTTTCCTAGTCCCTACGTCCCTGCCGTCAGGCAATCACCGGAGCATCCGCCACGCCCTCCAGCCCAAACACGCGCCGGTAGCGTTCAATCTCATCCGCAGGCCCCATCGCCTTCTGATAGTTGTCAGAGAGCTTCACCGCCTGCCGCCCTTCAACCTCCACCAGCTTGCAAACCAAACTAATCGGATTAAACCCATCCCCGCCCTGCGGATCGCACTTCCTGAAATCATTCGTCAGCAGAGTACCCCAGCCCGCGCTGAACCGAATCCGCCTGTCGGCCTTCCACCGCTTCGCATCCAGAAAATCCGCAGAAGACCGAAAATCCCCTGGCCCTCCCTCAAGAATCTTCCCCGCAAAATACGCATGCAGCGAAAGAATATCCTGCACATCCAAAGCATCCGAAGCAATCAGCCTCTTCTGCCGCGGATCCTTGCCGCGCGCTTCCAGCCACGCCACATACTCATCCCCGGCAACAAACGGGTCCTTGCTATCAATGCGCTGCCCCGTCCAGTCCGCCACCCAATCCGGAGCATTCCGCAAAAACTGCGTAGTCCCAAACGTGTCCGGCAACAGAATCAGCAACTCACCCTGGTAAGTCTTCTGCCACAACTCAAGCAACCGATACTGCGCCGTCTTCAACTCCTCGTCAGAATCAGCCAAGGCAGCCAGCGCCATTGGCAGCTCATGCGCATTCGTACCCATCGCTTCCAGGTCATGCTTGTAAGCAAGATAGGTGTTCGAGCTACCGGCAAAACTCGGCCCCAGCACATCAGCCATCGCCTTCACCACGTACTCATGCCACAGAAAGCTGTGCCGCCGCCGCGTTCCAAAGTCGCTCAGGCTCAACCCCGGCACACCGCGCAACCGCTCCATCTTCTCCCACAGCCGCGCCTTCGCCCGCGCATACAAAATGTCCAGCTCAAACTCGGTCAGTTTCTTCAAAGCCGCCCGCGTTTTCAGCTCGTCAATCGCACTGAGCGCATAAATCTCCCAAAGCGTCGTCTCCGTCCAGAGCCCTTCAAAGCGCAGCGAAATCTGCCCATCCTGCACCGCCAGCTCAAAGTCAGAAAGCCGAAAATCCTTATCCAGCCACTCCAGAAACCCCGGCTCAAACATCCCGCGCTTGCCAAAAAACGTATTACCGGCAAGCCATATCAGCTCCGACTTATGAAACCGCAGCCGCCGCGTATTCTCAAGCTGCTCCCGTAGCTCATCGAGAAGAATCACCTCGCCCAACCGAACCGAAACCGTGCGGTTCTGTACCGCAAACGAAGCCTTCGTCTTGGGAAAGTGCTTCCAGATAAACTGCAGCATCAGCAGCTTGTAAAAGTCCGTATCGAGAAGCGACCGCGTAATCGGGTCCAGCTCCCAGTTGTGGTCATGTGCCCTGCGTGCAATATTGACAATCACAATGCCTCTACTCTAACGCCTCAAACTATAGATATTAGATGGTGTCATCCGGAACAAAGCCGCTTTTCATGCAGAGCGAAAAACCTGCCTTTGCATTATCGTTCCCTTGCTCCCTTAAAACCCAATCTCCCTCTCAATCTCATCCCTCACATCATCCGAAAGCTCCGGCATAGCCCCATTCTGCGAAGCCACCCAGCTCCCCCACCGATTCCCCGCCTCATTCAACACAGCCAGCCCTGCCCCACGCAGCAAATAGTGCGTCAGAGCCGCCGTAAACGCATCCCCCGCGCCAATCGTGTCAGCCACCTTCACCGGCACTCCCCCATGCTCATGCCACTCCTCACGACTCACCAGCAGGCTCCCATTCCCTCCGCGAGTAATCGCCACCAGCCGCAGATTCGGAAACTCCTCCAGCACCTGCTCCGCCGCGTCCTTCAACCCGCCATCGCTTTGCAATCCCAGCAGCCCCATTACCACCGGAACCTCCGCATCATTCATCTTGAGAACCGAAGCAAGCTCCAGTGACTCCTCAATCACCTCACCCGAATAAAACGGCGGCCGCAGATTCACATCGAACACGCGCAGGCACTCTTCGCGAGTCTCCGCCACCAGCGCCTGCACCGTCGCGCGAGCCTGCCTGCTCCTCTGCGTCAGCGATTGAAAGCAAACCGCATCGGCCCGCTCTGCCAACTGCACCCACTCATCGCTCAAATCAAGAAAGTCCCACGCCGCCGGCTGATGAATCGTATACTCCGGCTGCCCATCCTTCAGCGCAACCGTCACGCGCCCCGTCTCATTCTCCGCATCCACCTGCAAAAACTCCGTATCGACAGGAAACTGGTTCAGCATCTCAACAGCTTCGCTCCCCAACGCATCCCGCCCAATGCGGCTCAACACCGCCGCATGATTCCCCAGCCGCCCCGCCATCACGGCAAAGTTCGCAGGCGCACCACCAAGCCTCTTACCTTCAGGAAGCAAATCCCAAAGCAGCTCGCCAACCCCAAGAATCAATCGCGGTTCCATGCCTTTTCGTCCCTCGTCCTTCGTCATTCGCTCCGACCGCTCCATCTCCAGATGGAGCAGTCCTCATACGGCGCCGAAGCATACTCCCCATCCGGCTGATTCGCCATAATCGCCGCATCCGCCTTCTCATCTTGCTTCGACCGGTACACCGGGGCCTGAAAGTAGCAAGTCAACCTGCGTTGCGTCTGCAGCACATGCTCCTGCTCATTATTCACATACAGCAAATCAATCTGGTCTGAAGCAGCAGGAAAACTCTCCACCACATGCCGCAAAAACCTCCGCATCCCCACCGCGCCAAACGGATTAAACAGAAATGCAACGCAAGGCCCCTTGGGAAACCGGAACTCCCCCGCATCTCCTTCCACAATCTTCACTCCACCACTATGAACCCGCCCCGCCTTCTTCCACTCCGCCACATTCTTCCGCGCAATCCGCGCCAGCACCGGATGCATCTCCACGCCAACCACGGAACGAAACGGCATCTCGCTGGCCAGCAAAACCGCCCGCGCCATGCCCGCGCCAATATCCACAAACGTAGTCTCTTCCAAATCAAACGCAGGCCGAATCTTCCGCCACCGCTTCACCAGCGCATGAAAGACCGAAGGCGCAACCCCGTAATAAGCCGTCGTATGCCGATCCTGCGCGCTCCCCGTCTTCAAATGCCGTCCGACAACCAGCCCGCTCGTCCGCACCCCAAACTCATCATCAAAAGGATGCCGCAAAAACCCATCCTTCTTATTCAACCCAACCAGTCTCGTACGACCAGTCCTCACACGGCTACCCCGCGCAACACGCCCAGCCTTCTCCACTCCAGCCAACTTTCCTCCACCAACAATTTCCCTGTATTTTAGCCGCGCACTCCTTGACAACCATCCCACAACAGGCCCACCATCATCCCGCATAAGGAGGCACCCCATGGCAACCCAAGCCGGACCCAAAAAATGCGGAAACGCCGCCTGTACCTGCCTGGTCCCCGAAAAAACCAAGTACTGCAGCGCCCACTGCGAAGGCATGGGAGAAAAAGTCGAGCTCATGTGCACCTGCGGCCACGCCGACTGCGGCGCAACCACCAGCGTCTTTCCCCCCATCGACCCCGACCAGCCGGCAGCCACGCCCTACCACTAAGCGGCTCCCTCATTCGGGAATCGAACAGACGAGCCTGGTTCCTCTTCAAGCAACCCCGAGAAATCCCTGCCCTCAAACCACACTCCCGTTTGCATTTGCTTTCCCTGTACCCTCCACCCCGTACCCTGTCCCCTGCTTCTAGCATCGACATCCCCACCCCACTCGCGTTACCCTTGAATATCCGCGCAGCCGCGCAAACGCTGGCCCTTTCGCGGTCTAAAGGAGTACAACCTCTCCATGCCCATCCAAGCCACAAAGAACATCTGGCACAACGGCAAGCTCATTCCTTGGGAGCAGGCCACCATCCACGTCATGAGCCATGTCGTGCACTACGGCTCCAGCGTATTTGAAGGCATCCGTGCCTACTCGCAACCCTCCGGCGCAGCGGTCTTCCGCCTGCCCGAGCACATGCAGCGACTTATCGACTCCGCCAAAATCTACCGCATGGAGATCCCCTACACGCTCGACGAGCTTTGCGCCGCCGTCGTGGACACCATCGAGGCCAACGGCGTAGCCCCCTGCTACATCCGTCCCCTCGTTATCCGCGGCTACGGCGAAATCGGCGTCAACCCCAAGGGCTCGCCCATTGATGTCTACGTCGCCAACTTCCCGTGGGGCAAGTACATGCCCGGCCACGGCGGAGCAGACGTCTGCGTCTCCAGTTGGAACCGCCTCGCGCCCAACACCATGCCCGCACTCGCCAAGGCCGGCGCCAATTACATGAACTCGCAGCTCATCCGCATGGAAGCGGAAGCCAACGGCTACGCCGAAGGCATCGGCCTCGACGTCAACGGCCTCGTCTCAGAAGGTTCTGGCGAAAACATCTTCGTCATCCGCAACGGCGTCCTCTACACCCCGCCGCTTGCCAACTCGGCGCTCAGCGGCATCACGCGCGACTCCATCCTCACGCTGGCCCGCCACCTCGGCCTCACCGTCACGGAGCAGTCCATCCCCCGCGAGCTTCTCTACATCGCCGACGAAGTCTTCTTCACTGGCACGGCCGCGGAAGTCTCGCCCATCCGCTCCATCGACCGCATCGTCATCGGCAACGGCGAGCCCGGCGAAATCACCAAAAAGCTCGCCGACGAGTTCTTCGGCATCGCCAACGGCCTCAAGCCCGACAAGTTCGGCTGGTTAACCCCCGTCAAAGTCGCCGCGCAGGAGCCCGTCTCCGCGTAATCGTCATCACGCCAACCATCAAGGGCAGCTCAACTTCCGGCTGCCCTTGGCTCACCTCGAAAAAGTCGGCTGCAGGCATTCGAGACCACAAAACTCCATCCCGCAGTCACTTCTCCGTTTCAGCCGAAACCTTTTCCTGTACCCCGGCAAAGATTACATCGACCATCGACCCCATCGCTGCTTCCAACCGTGCCCAATCCTCATCGGCGTTCAACGAAAAGCCGTTGTAGACGTCCACGCTGGTAGCTCGAAGAATCAGATACGTCTGCCCGGCCGCCAGCAGGCTGGCTATCGCCCGCACATCCACCCCGGCCACACCCTTAAATTCCTCGAACAGCCTGGCACTCTGCTCTTCGCGATAGCGAGCCAGTGTCTCCGTCAGTTCATTGCGCTCTTGCAGTTCCCAGCGCATAATCTCCTGGGTCAAGGGCCGCTTGCGCAAAGCCCGTCCAAATGCGAACAATACCTGCTTCGCGCGCTCGGCCGCAGTCATTCTCCCAGCATTCTTGCTGGTCTCCGGTATCAACTCATCAAGCGACGGCCAAAAGTCACCCTCTTCGGCAAATGCCTTCAACAATTCCGGCAGCCCGCCAAAATAGCGATAGATCAGCACCTTGTCCACGCCGGCTTCCCGCGCTACCGCATTGATGCCGACTTCCCTGAATCCCGTGCGGGCCAGCAGCCGTCCCACTGCGGCCACAATCTCCGCCCTGGTTTCTTCCCGATTCCTTTGCACTCGACCCATCCAATGCACCGTTCCCCATATCATCCTTTGCCGCCCCAGGCTCGGCAAAGCCAATTGATCATTTAACTCAAAAGGTGAACCCTATCTTTACCGAACCTTCCGGCGTAAAAAACGGCTGCTTGTACACAGTTCCCGCTACTGGCACATCGCGGCTATGTGCAATAACAAAGTGCCCGCCTGCCCACGGATTCACGTATAGGTGGCGGGACACCTTCCAAACATACCCTCCACCGAGCGTCGCTACGTAATTCTGGTAGTACACGTACACGGGCGAAGCATCTGTGCGAATACGGTTCCTCCAGTACTCCACTCCTCCGCCAACCCACACGCCTTTCAGGTCCCTCCGTCCGGCTCCGAAGAACCGGTCCGACAACAACGCATAGGCATCTGTACGCTTGTCCTTGTATCCATCGCTCACCAGAAAAGAAGGCACATTCGTACGCGCCACGACGTAGCGAAACTTCCAGCCATCCTGTCCCATAAATCCTGAGCCATAATAGCCACTCTCAACATAAGGCACTATGTCGAGTTCGCCTCCAAATTCGAGGCCTTTACCATCAGGCTTATCCTGTGCCGCCAGACCGCATGCGGGGAAAGCCGCCATCACCGCCAGAATTGACCTCGTCACCCATGTTGTCCGCTTTGCAGAGTTCATCTCTCCACCTCTTTGTCACTTACAGGTGACATATTATGTCACCTGTAAGTGACAAATCAAGCGAACTGCTTCTGATGAGCCGTGACTGCATCGCTTTTCTGTTGTGTGCCTGGACGAAATTTCCGCAACAGGTCCAAAGCTATCGAGCTGGCAAATCTGTATTTTCTTAGGGATGCGACATGTATCTTCAACGAATCTGTAATAATCAGTTCGCTATCATGACCTATATGCCAAAGTTCACCCGTTCGCGCCCCGGCTTTCCTGTGTTTGCTTTCTGGTTCACCATATTCCTCTCTCTTTCCCTGCTGCCTACCACAGGCGAGGCCCAGGCTTACGTAGGCAAACCCAAGCTCATCGTTCTCATCGTCATCGACCAGTTTCGCGGAGACTACCTCAACCGCTGGCGCACCGAATTCAAAGGCCGCGGCTTCAACCTCTTCATGAAAGACGGCGCGTGGTTCACCGACTGCTACTACGACTACGCCAACACCAAGACCGCTCCCGGCCACGCCACCCTCGGCACCGGCGCCTACACTGACGGTCACGGCATCGAGTCCAACGAGTGGTGGGACGCCACTCGCTCCAACGACGCCAAAGTCTCCTCCGTCGAAGACGAGCGCTATAAGCTCATCGATCTCCCCGCCAACTCGCTCTCCATCCCCTCCAACAAGCCCGGAGCCCCCAGCGACGCCCTCAAATACGCCATCGGCTCCAGTCCGCGCAACCTCCGCGCCACCACGCTGGCCGACGAGCTCCGCCTCGCTACCCAGGGCAAAGCCAAAACCTTCGGCGTCTCCCTCAAAGACCGCGCCGCCATCCTCCCCGTCGGCCAGTCCGCCAACGGAGCCTTCTGGATCGATCAGGCCAGCGGCCAGTTCGTTACCTCCACCTACTACATGGAGCACCTGCCCACCTGGGCCACCCAGTTCAACGCCTCTGACCGCCGCGCCCAGGCTGAGCGCGAAGCCCAGGTCGAGGGCACCACGCAGTTTTACGACCTGGTAGGCCGCACCCCCGCCGCCAATCGCTATGAGCTGGACTTCGCCAAGTCCCTCATCACCGGCGAAAAGCTCGGCCAGTCCGGCGTAACGGACATGATCTCCGTCTCCCTCTCGCCCAACGACATCCAGGGCCACCAGTTCGGCCCCGACTCCGAGTTTGAAAAGCAGATGGTCCTCTCACTCGACAGCGACCTCGACAACTTCTTCACCTGGCTCGACAAAAACGTCGGCCTCAACAACGTCTGGATCGCCCTCAGCGCCGACCACGGCGTAGCTCCCGTCCCCGGCGACGCAGCCGACCTCGGCATCAACGCCACTACCGTAGATATGGCCAAGGTCTACACCTATCTCAACGACAAGCTCGCTGCCGCCCACGGCAAAGCCGAATACCTCATGCCCGGCCCCGAACTACCCTACGTCACCCTCAACAAACACGCCTTTGAAAAAGCCCACATCTCTGAGCAAGCTGCGGAAGACGAAGTCGCCGCCCTGCTCCCCGAAGCTGTAGCCTCACTCACCCCCAAACCCGATGAGTCGGCCTATCCCGTGCAGCACCGCCTCAACCCAACACCCACGCTGCAAGCCGCCTACACCCGCCTCCAGCTAGCGAGCGGCCAGTACCCGCAAAACAACTACTTAGGCCAATTGCTCTCGCACTCGTACTCCTACCACGGCAACTGGTTCGTCATGATGATCGTCGGCGACTACCAGATGCAAGGCACCAGCCCCCGCGCCGGAACCACACACTTCTCCCCGTGGAACTACGACCGCCACGTTCCGCTCGCCTTCTTCGGCGCGCCCTTCATCCCTGGCGAATACCACCAGAAGGTCGCCCCCGTAGACTTTGCAGTCACGTTCTCTTCACTAGCCGGCGTAAACCGCCCCTCAGCCGCAGTAGGCCGCGTGCTGACAGAAGCCATCAAGCCGATCAAAAATAGTGATCAGTAATTAGTTGTCAGTTATCCGTTCACACGCGCTGGCTCTGCTGGCGCGTGTTTTCATTGGGCTCAATTTATGATGGAAGCAGGCGCTTTGGCACAGAATCAGTTACTGATCACTGACAACTGACCACTGACCATTTTTCTTATGAAGCCAGACATGCACGTCACGCTAGCCACCATCGAGCTAGCCAATCCAATCATCGCCGCCAGCGGCACCTTCGGTTACGGCATCGAATTTGAAGAAATCGTCTCGCTCGAAAAGCTGGGCGGCTTCGTAACCAAGGGCATTTCCGCCGAGCCCATGCAGGGCCACGCCTCTCCGCGCATACTGCAAACCGCAGCCGGAATGATGAACGCCATCGGCCTGCAAAACATCGGCGTCGATGCCTTCATGGCAGAAAAGCTCCCCGCCCTCAAGCGCTACCCGCAGTGCAAAGTCTTCGTCAACGTCTTCGGCTACACCGTCGGCGAATACCTCAACGTCATCCATAAACTCAACGAAGCCGAAAACATCGCCGCCTACGAACTGAACGTCTCCTGCCCCAACGTCCACGCCGGCGGCATGAGCTTCGGCGCAGACCCCGGCTCCCTCGAATACCTCGTCTCCTCTGCACGCAGCGCCACCACGCGTCCGTTGATCGTCAAGCTCTCGCCCAACGTAACCAACATCGCACAAATGGCCAAAATCAGTGAGAACTCCGGTGCCGATGCAGTGAGCATGGTCAACACCTTCCTGGCGCTATCCATAGACATAGAAACCCGCCGCCCGCGCCTCACCAACACCACAGGCGGTCTCTCAGGCCCCGCCATCAAACCCATAGCCGTGCGCATGGTCTATGAAACCGCCAGAGCCATCAACATCCCAGTAATAGGCATGGGCGGCATCATGACCCCCGAAGACGCAGTAGAGTTCCTGCTAGCCGGAGCCACAGCAGTACAAGTTGGCACCGCCAGCTACGCCGACCCGCGCGCCACCGAACGCATCGCCAAGGGATTAGAGCACTGGTGCCGCTCGCACCACATCGAACGCGTCTCCAGCCTCACCGGCGCACTCGACTCCCCTAAATAGCCCGCAAAAATGAGTGGTTCGGGGCTTCGACCCGGACCACTCATTGAATTCCCCGTTACTTTACTTGCACGGTATCGAACGCGTCTGCCCAGCCGCGTTCACAGCAAAACAAGCCTTCCCACGAATATTCCTTCAAGAAGCCCCAATCTCCGCCGGAAACTCAATCCCGCCGCTCGCCGTAATTCCCCGCGATCCATCCGCCGAAGAATGTCGTCAATCCGTTGTTCCACTGGAAGTTTTCCATCATGATAAGCCGCATTCGTGGGAACAGAATCAGCCAATTTCGCCCGCTGAACACCGGAAAACCGGGGAAAGAGCCCACCAAGGGCAAACGCACACAACGCCGACACTGCAAACTTCATCCACTGCTCCGTTCAAGGCTGATAGGGCGAAATTATCATATGAGAAATAAAGTGTTTATTGATATTAAGCGACCAAAACCCAGCCAAATCCCGTGTAACGCCCACCTGCAAACTTTCACAACCAGACAAAGAGACTGGCAGCCCATCTGTTCAAAAACCAGCCAGCGTGTAAAGCTATTCGCAATCCCTCCTCCCTCATGCTGTCCGCAGCACCACGCGGCCAGAACTTCCCCTCGCCGGGCAGCCCATCAAGCGAAGGAGCATTTCCCATCGCACAAGCATCCAAACCCGGAGCCAAGCTCAAGTTTGCAGGCATCGCCCTCTTCATCCTTGGAACTCTCTGCGGATACCCGCTTGAGTTGGTGCCCAGGGCAGACCGGAATATCACCGTCTACCTGCTCGCGGTTGCATTCACTCTCATGATGCTGGCCGGAGCCTTCCTGTATCTGCGCGGGCGCCAATATGCCGCACGCGCCGTAGCAAAAGCCATCACAACCGACTCCAATCCCCACATACTCTACCTGCGCAGCTTTCGGCAGGACGCCTCCACAAAGTGGCAGATAATCACGGCTGCTTCCTGGCAAGCAATCTTTGCAGGTTTCGCAAGCCATGAAGAGCAGCTCGCCGAGGCACTACAACCGCTTGGGGAACTCATTGCCATCGGAAAGCCCGGCGAAGTCTTACCCAGGCTCGGTGCGGCTCGCATGTATGTCTCCGACGACGAATGGAAAGAAGTTGTCCTCAACCAGATGCAGGCGGCCAGATTAGTCGTTATCCGCGCCGGCAAGGGGGAAAACCTTCTGTGGGAGTTCACGCAGGCAGCCGGAATACTCGACACGCACAAGCTGCTGATTCTTGCGCTCAAGCTCAAACGCAAGGATTACGAGTCCTTCCGCGCCATGGCAAACAAAGTATTACCCACACCACTGCCAGAGGCACGTGCACTAAAACGCTTTGGAAAAATCTCCGGCTTCCTCTGTTTCACGCCGGACTGGACGCCGCGCTTTCTCAAGCTTCGCGCCCCTTTCTTCCGCAAGGGGTTCAAACCCTTTCGGAGAATGTTTCAATTCGCTCTTCGCCCCGTCTTTGAAGAGCAAGGTGTGCCATGGCGTCCTCCGTCTGTTTCGATACTCATGATTGCGGCCATCTCAGTGCTAACGCTCATCGCCACAGCTTTCGCGCTTCTTCTTCCTGGCGCCGCCCGAAAAGAAAGCGAAGCAAACAAGGCCGACCAGTCCTTCTCCCAGACGATTGCCTCATTCGCATCCGTTCAAGACAAGCAGGAGATTCGCTCCCGCTCCTTTCTCCAGTCCGTAGCAGACAACTACAACAAGTCTCTTCCACGCATTCTGGACAATGACACAAAGGTGCAAAGCGTCAGCGCAGAGGAAGCGTTGCTCATCTTCAACTACACCTTGCGCAACTACTCCTCCGAGCAAATAGACCCCACCAAGTTTCAGCAAGGAATTGAGGTGGAAGCCCCAAAATCCGCCTGCCAGGATAAGGAGACAAAGACGCTTCTCGAAAACGGCATATCGGTCCAATATGTCTACGCAGGCAATAACGGCCAGCGGATAGCAAAGCTTCTCATCACACCGCAAACCTGCGGCCTGCAAGCCGAGTGACTCTAACCTGAGAGCGCACAAAATCCGTATGGCCGGCAAACGCGCAGCCTTCAGGACATGCCTTCTATCTCAGTCGTTCTTACGCAGCCGCGTGGAATCCCGTGCAACCGCTGATCGGCGTCACCATCAGGTGCAGCGGCACAAGCTGCGGATGCCCGCAGACTTCCACCAGGTTTTCAGGAGCCTCATGCGAAGAGCGAATCGAAATCAGCTTCTCGCTGCTGTCATGTCCCTCACCGAAGTGAGTACAAAGCCCGCATTGACCATTCTGAATCTCTGACATGGTTTCCTCCTTCTGTTGAGTCGATCCCAATGCCCCGTATTCTGCGCACTTTCTCGCGGAATAGCAAGGCCATAGAAAAATCTTTCCGGCCTGTTACCTGCCGGCCGCAATCTTGGCGTGGTGCGACAAGGCAGCATGACTGGCCGTATTCTTCGGTTCTTTCTTCATAACCTCCAGCCTTGCGCGGCCTCGCGCCGATGAGCCTTCCGGAGCCGTCTTCGGAGACTCCTGCCCCTGCTCGTAATCGTGCTCTGCTTTCTTTCTCGCCTCTGCACTCGTCTTGCCTCTTGCTGGCGGCTTCAGCGGAATCCCCGCCCTGCGCGCCTCGCTCAGGCCAATGGCAATCGCCTGCTGCGGAGACCGCGCGCCATGCTTTCCCTCTCGAACATGCGCAATCTCTTCCCGAACAAATTCACCCGCGGCGGTAGACGGCGACTTCCCTTCGCGCAAATCCCTTTTCGCCTGTTCCATGGTTTTCCGTTCCGGCATTTCGCACCTCCTCGCGTACATTCCCCTCTCCGATGCCTCTTCCGGAACAACGGATGCCCGGCAGAATTGCGCCCCGCCTGCTACGCCTTTGCAGCGAGCCTTCGCGATACCGAAAGCCTGCTGACACCTTCCCCGACATTCAATAAAATAGAAAACGCAATGGCATTCCCAATCCGTACCTGCGTAGTCTGTAAAGAAGAATTCGAGTTGAAGCCCGACAAGCCTGGCTTCGCCAACCGCTGCCCCTCCTGCAGCGAGCCCGACGAGGACGACTCCTCCGGCAGTCTTTCCAGCAACGACCCCGAGCTAAACGCCGCCCGCCGCAAAACCATCCGCGACATGCTCTACCGCAAAGACAGCTAACCCATACAACCCGTTCTCCCACAAAAGTCAGTAGTGTCATCCTGAACGAAGCGCTTTGGGGGCCCCGCGAACGGCCTTATCGTTCGTGGGGTAGGCGGAGTGAAGGATCTGCGGTTGCCTCTTATAGCTTTTGCCCTTTATAGTTTTCCGCCTTTATCTAAAACCCTGTACCCCACACCCCGTCCGCTGTCTCCTGCCTCTCTGTGGAAAACTCCATGTCAAGCTCCAAACTCGAAAATATTTTCTATCTCATTGACTCCATTAGCCAAAAATCTTCTCCGATTTTGCGCTCAATTATCGCGAATTTGCTAACCTTGAATCAGTAGAAGAAAACGGCCCGATTCCTAAGGAATCGGGCCGTTTTGTTTTTCCGCTAACTTGCTGACCTGCTAAGCGTTGCTAACTCGCGAATTTCAAAGAAAGGAGAACCCAATGCACACAAGGATAGGTACGATCCCCTGTACCCTGCACCCCGTACCCTGTCCCCTGCCTTTGCACAGTTCCGGAATAAAGAAACTGCACAGTCCCTGTGCAATCCCCCGCAACCCATACAAAACAAATGGCCCCGGAACCGGGGCCACTGTGCGCATCTCACACGCGCTAAATCAATTTCCCCTTGAACGCATAGAACAGCTCAACCAGCAGAATCAGCACCACCATCACTTCCAGAAAGAAAGCCCGGCTCTGGTTAAACTGGTCCACCATAAAGTCGTAAAGGTCTTCCGCGGTCTTGAGCTTCTGTTCGACAAGATCGCGATAATCCGGCACGCCAACCTTAGCCGCCGCCAGCTTATAAAGCCGAGCCGCAAACATATCGCTCAGAAACTTGATCGCGTTGTCCGCATGCTCTGTCAGCTCCGAAACCTCCAGCAGCACCGCATGCAGCCGGTTTGCATTCTGCGCCATGCCCCAGCGGCGGAAGAGGCTCCCCTTCTGCTCCAACTGGTCATAAACGCCGTCCAGAATCTCCGTCAGCAGCTCGTCATAGTGCCGGAACTCCAGCAACTGCGAATTGGCATACTCCAGCAACTGAATCGCCGTCTCCGCGCCCGCAGACGAGTCATAAAGAAACGCCGCATTCCAGCCAATCACCGCCAGATCCTGCGCATAGTAGGAAATCTGCGAGTGCAGAACCTCCTGCACCTCCACCTCAGCCAGCTTCAGCCGGTCGCCGCGAACAATCTGCGCAATCTCCGTAGCATTCCGGGCCGTCAGCTCCGCAGTCGTGGGCGAACCCGCCGCCTCCCTGACGTGAAAGATGAAGTAGTCCTCGCTAAGCCACTCACTATACGGGTTTTCCATCGCCTCCGGAACCCGCTCAAGCCGCTTGCGAATAATCGGCTCAACCCGCGAAGCAAAGTCCACATCCCAAACCCAGCGGCTGGAAAGCTGGACAAGACTATCCCAGTCCCCGGAAAACGGAAGCTGGTAAATCACCGAAACCACACCGTAGTCGTAGTACTTGATTTCGCCTTCCAGCCGCTCGCCGGAGTCCAGCACCAGCGGCTCCAGCCTGCCGGTAACCGGCGGGCGCTGGTAGCGTACATAAGCTGGCGCGGAGTGCTTCAGGTTCGGCTGCCGCAGCGTTCCGGCATCCTCCTGCAGAGCCTTGCGCAGCACATCCAGGCGCAGCTCCTCGCACACGTCAAACTGAATCAGAACAAATACATAGCCGCTCAGCGCGACCGCTGTCGTAATGGGTGTAACCGTGGCCATAGCCTAATCCATGGTAGCCCATCGACATAAATAAGGGGTTACCGCCTGCTAGCGCTACTCGGAAGCCGCCTGCGCGAAACCATCCTCATTTTCAGGAATCCGCTCCACGCGAACCTTGCTGATACGCCGCCCATCCATCTCCACCACGGTCAGGCGCCGGGACTCATACTCCACCGTCTCTCCAGCCCGGGGAATATGCCCCAGCCGCATAAGCAGAAAGCCCGCAAGCGTCTCAATGCCGCCCTCACGCGGCAACGTCCATTGCATCTGCGTTTCCAGGTCGCGTAGGTTCACGCCACCATCAAGCAGCAGCATACCGCCCGTACTGGTAAGCAGTGGACGCGCAGGGTCATCAAACTCGTCTTCAATCTCACCCGTCAACTGCTCAATAGCGTCTTCAGCAGTAACAAGGCCAACCGTCGAACCATACTCATCCACAACAATAGCGAGATGGCGGCGGCGCTTCTGAAAGTCCCGCATCAGGTCAAGAACAGTTTTGGTCTCCGGCACAACCAGCACTTCCCGCATCACCTGGCTGAGCCGCAGTTGCGCAAACGGCGCAAGCCCGCTTGTAGGTGTTCCCTGCGCAACCATTCCCCGCTCCGGAGGCCGGAAGAACATAAGGCGCGAGAGGTCCTTGGAGTAAACAACACCGACAATATGCTCCGGCCCCTGCTTCTCGTCGTAAACCGGCACACGCGAATGAAGGAACTCAATGATGCGCCCACTAGCCTGCTCCACAGGCATGTTCGCGGGCAGCGAGAAGATTTTCTGGCGCGGCGTCATAATCTCGCGCACGATAACGTCATCCAGCTCAAGAGCGCGATGGACGAGCGTTTCCTGAAAGCGCGGCAGAACACCAACACGGCGTGCAGCGGTAGCCAGCAGCTTCAACTCCTCTGTGGAGTGAACGCTGGCGCGCTCGGTAACCGGAATATCAAACCCACGCAGCACAATCGCCGCCGACCGGCTGAGCAACCGCACAGCAGGCCGCGCAACCGCCATGAACAGCAGCATAGGCGGTGCAACAGAAACAGCGAGCGCCTCTGCACGCCGCAGTGCCAGCGACTTGGGAACCAGCTCTCCAAAGAGCACATGGAAGTAAGTAATAAGGCAGAAGCCAAGCACAACAGACGCCACGGCAGCAGCGTGTGCATAGATCTCAGGATGCGAAGGCGGATGCGGCAGCCAGCTCAGCCCGTAGACAAAAAGCTGCGCGGCGAGCGGTTCGCCTATCCAGCCAAGCGCAAGCGAGCAAAGCGTAACGCCTAGCTGCACGGCGGGCAGAAAGTCGTCGAGGTCTTGCTGGAGCTTGCGCACAGCCCACGCGCCGGACATCCGCGCCTTGAGCATCTGCTCCACGCGCGTGTCACGGATGGAAACAAGCGCAAACTCCGCGGCGACAAAAAATCCATTGGCCAAAATAAGCATGGCCACGGCTACGCATTGCAGCAGGAATAATCCGTGCATCTCGTTGTGAGCATAGCATTTTGTAGCTTTCCGCTGTTAGCCCCGCCGTGCAGTCTGCCGCAACCGGACACATCCCGAGTTGAAAATTCCCTTCTGGATTCCACTTGGCAAAAGCTGGAACCTTCTCACGCTGCATTGCGTATGGGTTGTTCAGGGCTCGCATAGAACCATGTCACGAGCCGCAGAAACTGGTTGACTGCTTCTGACGATAGCCGTCAGAAAGATGGGCAAGCGCATTCGACAGCTTGGAACAATTTGAACCCGCGGCACGTTCTGCCGCTGGAGGCTCCGCGTGGCTGCACGCAAGAATAAGCGTTTTTGGGTTTGGCTGATATTGCTGGCCGTGGTGCTGGTTGGCGCGGGTGGCGTGGCCGTAGCGCGCATGGCGTCGGGCACATCCATTGACCCCAACAGGATTGCCAAGGTGGCTCGCGGCGATGTAGCAAAAAGCGTGGTGGCTACCGGAAAAATTCAGCCCATCACCAAGGTCGAGGTCAAATCGAAAGCCTCCGGCATCGTGGAAAAGCTCTTTGTCGACATTAATAACAAGGTTCACAAAGGCCAACCCCTCGCGCAGCTAGACCAGCAGGAAATTCTCGCGCAGGTAGCCGCACAAAAGGCACAGCTTGCAGCCGCCGAGGCAAATGTCGGCACCTTTGAAGCGAACATCGAGCAGGACAAGGTAAACGCAGCAGCGCCTGATCTGCCGATGTACAAGCAGACACTGGACCGCAACGTCGCCATGCAAAAAGACGGTATCGTAAGCCATCAGGCTCTCGATGACGCTAACCGCGATTACCTCGCGGCACTAACAAAACGCGACTCAGCAAAGGCGCAGGTAGGCGTGGATATTGCCAAGCTGAAGCAGGCACGTGCGCAAGTACAACAAGCGCAAGCCAGCCTGAAGCAGTTGGAAGAGCAGCTTTCTTACACCACGATTGTCGCGCCGATGGATGGCGTGATTCTCTCCCGCGACGTAGAGATTGGCGATGCCGTCAGCTCGATTCTTGTTCTGGGCTCAACAGCCACACTGGTAATGACCGAAGGCGATACGACGCAGGTCTACGTGCAGGGCAAGGTAGATGAAGCCGACATTGCGCATGTCTACATGAATCAGCCCGCACGCATTAAAGTAGAGAGCTTCCGCGACCGCGTCTTCAACGGACGCGTAACGAAGATTGCTCCTCTCGGCGTCGAAAAGGACAACGTAACGACGTTTGAAGTGCGAGTCTCCATCGACAACCCCGGCGGTGAACTGAAAGCCAATATGACCGCCAACGCGGAAGTTCTGATGGAAGAACATAAAGGTGTTCTGACTGTGCCTGAAAGCGCGGTTGTCTACGACAACCAGAAAAACGCGTTTGTCGAGATTCCCGACAAGAGCAAGAAGGAAGGCAAGCAGAAGCTTGCAGTAAAGGTGGGCATCTCCAACGGCTCAGTAACGGAAGTGCTGAGCGGACTGAAGGAAAGCCAACAGGTAGTCCTGCAGCAGTAACCCGCCAGGAAAATGATGTTCGCTGATGCACGCAGTGTTCACTTGCGAACAGAAGCTTTTACTCCCAGACTGGCCGCTTGTGCGCTAAATAATAGAAAGTACGCGGATTGCTTCATGACCATGTTTGGCTATCCGCGTGCAATCTCTATGGCGAACACAGGTTTTGCCAAAGTTTGGAGGCACGAAATGAAATTCAAGTTTGCGGCTATTGCGGCTCTCGCGCTGGTGTCGCTTCCCGCCTTCTCCGCTGAAGCCACTTTTGATCGCACATTGAGCGTGAGTGGCCGCGTGGAGTTATCAGTTTTTACCGGCTCTGGGAATGTTCATCTTACGCGTGGCTCCGGCAGCGAGATTCGTATCCATGGCCGCGTGAAATCGAACTGGGGCGGCAGCGAAGACCGCGTAAGCGACATTGCCGCGCATCCGCCAATTGAGCAGACCGGCAACATCGTCCGCATCGGCGCACATAACGAGAACCTGCGCAACATCAGCATTGATTACGACATCCAGGCACCTGCGGATTCCTTCCTCGAAGCCCACTCAGGCTCCGGCGACATTACCGATGACGGCGTAGGCGAGAATGCAAAGCTAGGCACGGGCTCAGGCAATATTCATGCAAACGGGCTGCATGGCGGATTCAGCGTCAACACCGGCTCCGGCGACATTGTGGCAGAGCAGAGCAGCGGCGCTGGAGATGTAACAGCGCGCACAGGCTCCGGGAACCTTGACCTGCGCAACGTGCGCGGCACTCTGCACGCAGGAACCGGCTCCGGCGACGTAAAGGTGGTCGGCACTCCAACAGGCGAGTGGAGGCTCACCACAGGCTCAGGCGATATCGAGCTCTGGCCTGGCAGCGCAGGCTTCAATCTCGATGCGCACACCGGCTCCGGCGAAGTACACACCGAGCGCGAAATGACAGTACAGGGCTCCTTTGACCATCACCACACTGCCGGCAGAGTAAACGGCGGCGGTCCTACTATTTACATCCAGACAGGTTCGGGCGACGTGCGTATCCACTAAGAGATACACACAGCCCACACGACGTTCCTCCGGCGAGGCCGCCATCCGCTCCTGGGTATTCCTTTAGGCCTCGCCGCTTTTTTTGCCTCTAAACTTTGACTTGCCTGCAGCGCGCTTTCCGCGCAATGATGCGCAAAGGAGGCCTTCATGCCCTTCCTTCTGACAGAAGCGCAGATTGCCAATTCCATTTCCACATTGAACTCATGGCAAATTGAGCAAGGAGAGCTGACACGCAGCTTTGCCTTTGCAGACTTTCGCGCAGCTTTGGCTTTTGTGAATCAGGTTGCCGAACTGGCGGAAGCAGCCGATCACCATCCAGACATCGACATCCGCTACAACAAGGTGCGGCTGGCGCTGGTAACGCATTCGGCGAGAGGATTAACGAAGAAGGATTTCGACCTGGCCGGGCAGATTAACGCGCTCAGCATAAACGCGCTTTGACGCACCCCGGCCAGATCGAGAATGGAAGGATTATTTCTGTGAAGAGCTACGGGCAGTTTCCTGTCCCTTTGCCGAAGCAGAGTCTGCCAGAACGCCGCTGGTAAGCGATGCAGCAAACAGGCGGTCGCCAACCGGGCGCACCAGGAAGAGCGGGAAGCCCGTCCGCTGCCAATGCCATTTCTGCGTATTGGCATCAATGGTGTAGATGAAATCGCTGCTGCGGGACGTGGCAATGATGGCGTTCTGCTGTGCGTCATAGGCAAGGCCAGTGATGTCTGCCATGGGCAAACGCTCAAGCCACATCCAGCTCTTGCCGGAATCGTGCGAGAAGAAAAGCCCCTCACGCGCACTTACCCAAAGCGTGCCATCGGCGGAAAACACCAGGCGATGAATGTGCGTAATGTTCGACGGGATAGTGCTGGGCGTCCACGTCTTGCCTGAGTCATCTGAAAACACCAGCCCCGACATAGATGCCGCAGCAACCATCGGCCCGTGCGAAGCAATGGCGCGATATTCGCTGGTGCCCGCGGCAGGACCGCCCTGCCATGTCGCTCCCTGATCGCCGCTGGTAAAGAGACCGCTTGCCGTGGCCGCTGCCCAGGTATCTCCGCTTGCATCCACCGCGTAAACGCGGCTTTCGAGCGGCTTAGGCTTATCAGGCACAACCTGGGTTGTGGTGACTTTCTTTTTCTTCACTACCTTCGTCACCTGCTTGGTAACCGTGTTGACGATGGAACTGCGCGAATTCCACTGCTGCGTATCCTTCGCCAAGGTAAAGATGCCGCTATTGGTACCGGCAACAAGCGTGCCATCCTTTGCCTGGCTGAGAGTAAAGACGTCGCGACCATCCAGTCCATTGGCAACCTGCGTCCACGCGGAACCACCGTCCGTTGTAAGGAACGCACCACCGAAGGTCTTATCATTCACCACACCGGCCCAGATGTGAGACGAGTCATCCTTGTCCACGAGCAAGGCTTCCACCTTGCGCGCCGAGAAACCACGGTTACTTGCAACAAACGTTGTGGCCGCGTCGTTGCTTGTCAGCACACCTCCGCGGTCAGTCGCGACCATCACATGATAGGGATTCGCTGGATCGATATATACGTCATTCACGATCACTTCCGGACCAGTCATGCGCTTAAAGGTTTTTCCTGCATCTGTCGTCTTGTAGAGGCCTTCGGTAGTTCCGGCGTAGACGGTATCGCGATGCACAGGATCCTGCTTCAGTACGCGAGTGCGGCGAGCTGTATTAGGAATCCCTTGGATCTTATGGAAGAGTGCGCCCGAGCTTTCGCTCTTGTAAATGCCGCTGCATGCGCTGGCATAGACAACACTGGGAGCCACAGGATCAACGATGATGGAGAACACATCGGAGTCCTCAATGACTCCCTCTTTAATGTGCTGCCAGGTCTTGCCGCCATCGCTGGTCTTCCAAGGCAGATGCCATGTTCCCGCATAAACAATTTCAGAGTTTGCCGGGTCAATAGCAATGGATTCAACCTCGTGAATCTCCGTGCTGCCGGCAGGGCTGATGAGCGTCCACGTCGCACCGGAATCTTCCGAACGGAAGACGCCTTCAAGCGTGCCCGCCACCAGAACCTTGGGGTTGGAAGGAGCCTGCACCAGTGCAAAAATCGACTTGTCCTTCAGCGCCGGAACCTGTGTCCAGGTGTGACCGGCATCATTACTGACAAAGAGACCACCCGTTGGCTTATCAAAGCGCCACCCCGCAATAAGGATGTGGGAGGCATTGGCCTTATCCAGCACGATATGCGCAACAACAAGATCGTCGGCAGGATCGAGCTTGGCCAGCTTCTTCCACGAAGCGCCACTATCAAGCGACTCATAGAGGGTGCTGTTCGCCGTACCGAGATACATGTGATTCGTCTGTTCCGGAACTGTGGCCAGCGAACGCGCGTCGCCGCCATCCGGACCGATAGTACGCCATGCACTCTGAGCTTGGGTTGTGAGGGAGTGAGAACTTGCAAAGACAATGAGGGAAGCAAATACCGCGCGCACGCGAGGGGAACTGATTAGGTGATTCAATGAGTCCATCCAGAATTGATGACCTTAAGGGGCCCGTTACTACAAGATTACCTGAAAAATACGTCGCCCATCCTACGGTCGTATGGCAGGCGTGTCAACTTGAATAACCACACCTGTGGGGTATACGCACAGAACCCTATTGTTTTCTGCAGCAGACAACCGAAATCCCTCTCAAACGGCCGCGAGGCTGACCATTAGGTCAGCCTCGCGGGGTGATGCGTTTCGGGTTAGGTTACTTCTTCTTGTGGTGGTGGACCGGCTTGGCGCCGAGCGCTACGCGCTTGATCGGCTTCACCACCGACTCATCCACTGGCGTCGTGCCCGGGACATCCGAGGTGAAGTTCGCACCCGCTGGGACAAGGTAATCTTCCACCGTCTGCGAGTCCGAAGTGCCCGTCGCTACCGAGATACGCGATGCGTCGATGCCCTTCTCTT